>JBAJNK010000082.1:0-17425 GCA_036881805.1 Flavobacteriales bacterium | reverse complement strand
AGGCGGGTTTCGCCTTTATCCTGTATGCGCATCTCGACCTTCCAGGTTTTTTTGCGATTCCTATGCGTGGCGGGGTAAAAAAAGTGAACTTATTTTTTATGAGCTGTGTGTGGGTTGCCAAATTCCAATGAAAAGCGGTTCTTACTTTTTTGGTGTTTGTCTATCTCTACGGGTCGGTTTAAAAGGCGGTGTTTTTTATGCCCATTCGGTAGTTTAAAAAGGGGGTTGTTTTTCTGGTGCTTGTCCCGCTGCGTGGTAGTTTAAAAAGCAGTCTATTTTTGCTTTTGACCTTTTGTGGTGATTTAAAAAGGAAGGGTTGCCTTTTTGCCCCTGTACGGCAGTTTGAAAAGCAGAATTTATTTTTTGCTTTCTATCAGACATTTTTTCCGTGTGTGGTGGTTTGAAAACCGCGGTTTTTTTGTATTCGCCTCTTGTGATTGTTTAAATTGGAATTAACCCCATTGACTTTTACTACGTATTTGCCCATAATGGGTCGGTTTGAAAAGGGACTTGTTTTTTATTCCTGTATGGTAGCTTAAAGGCGGGTTTTATCTTTTTGGTTTTTGTCACTTTGGGAGGGAAGGAGCGCGCTTTTTATAGCGCGCTGGGTTTGGCAGTTGCGCTGGTATGGTATTGCTTCAGCGGATGTGTGCGGCCTGGATATTTCTAAAGTCTCGTTCGGTTCGTTGCATTTGGTCGTAGCTCATTCGGTTCGTCGGGTTCGTCCATACAAAAAAGTATTTGAGCTATGGCGATTATAGCAGGCGTGCAAGTTGTATTTTTGCGCTGATATGTCGATATGAAACAAACTCGGAGATGAGTGATTTTGGAATGATCCTGGCTGGTGGCATAGGCAGCCGCTTTTGGCCGCTGAGTACGGAAGCTTCGCCCAAGCAGTTTCAAGACGTTTTGGGTACTGGTGAGAGCTTATTGCAAAGCACTTTTTCACGTCTTAAACGCTTTATAGATGCGGATAAAATCCTGATTCTCACGCAAGCGCGCTACAAGAGTCTGGTTCTAAACCAAATTTCAATAAGGGCGCGCCAGGTACTTGCGGAGCCCGAGCGGAAAAATACCGCAGCAGCCATTGCCTATGGCATGCGTTACATTTCCCAATGGGATGCGCATGCCAAAGTTTTTATTACCCCATCGGATTCCCTCGTTTGCGATGTGGAAATTTTTGTAAGAAAGGCACGAGAAGCCTTGGCTTATGCCGATGAACAAAAGCTGATCACCCTGGGGGTTATCCCGAACAAACCCAAAACCGGCTACGGTTATATCCGATTTGCAGATTCTGACGGCGATCTCAAAAAGGCTATAGACTTTACTGAAAAGCCCAGCTCGACAAAGGCAAAAGCCTTTTTGGCAGCAGGCGGTTATTTGTGGAATACGGGAATTTTTGTGTGGTCCACACAAGCCTTTTCAGCTGAGATGAAAAAATGTGCCCCTGCGCTATACCAAGCCTTTCAGATCGAAGGCATCACCGAACACATCCACAAAATTTTTAACGCAGTAGCAGAGAATTCCATCGATTATGCCCTGTTGGAAAAATCTCAAGCGGTTTTTGTGTTGCCTGTTGCATTCGGTTGGAGTGATTTGGGTACTTGGGGTTCACTCTATGAAAATGCTGAGAAAGACGCCTGTGGAAATGCCCTTTTCGGTTCGAATCCGGTACGGATTCAAGCGCGGGACAATATCATTTACACCGAAAAAAACAAAGTCGTCATCAGCGGTTTGAAAAACTGTATCGTGGTCGATACAGCCGATGCCCTGCTCGTCTGCCCAAAGAGAGATGAACAGCAGATCAAGGCGTGGGTAAAGCGCTTGAACGAGTCCATATAGCTCGACCTACTCGCTTAAAAAGCGACTTCTAACCCTTTTTAAAAGCCTTTTCTAGTACCCGAGCTGCTGCCGCGCGTATTTCGTCCGAATTGCCATGCATCACAGTGCCTTTCTCACTTAGCGCCACAAAAGCATCGATCACTTGATCGGTAGCGATTTGATTCGTGATATAAGAAGTGGTCTTACCCGTTTCCTGAATCACATTATCGCGCTGGCATGCGGTGCGAACTCGGGTTAATTCCATGTTGGCCACCTGTGCTGCAGCCACTCGGAGATCGGCGATTTGTTCACCGCTTAGATGGGCTTTTTTGCGGTATTCATCGACTATTTTATTCAGAAGGTAGTGGATTTGTGAAGAGATTTTACCCTTGGTTTCCAGACTGGCTTTGCGGTGTGCATTGGTGCTGTCCAGACTCTCCCCCATGCCGATTCCAAAGAGAAAATTTTCACCGGATTGATATTGCGCACTAAAGCAGGGCAAGTGAGACGCTATGGCTTTGTGCGGCACAGCATTTGCGATCTTTTTCTGGGTCTGACAAGCCGAAAAGGCGAAAGCCGATGAAAGGGCCACCCCCCAAACTATGTCTCTCTTTTTCATGATTTCGAATTTTATCAAGTGGGGTTCAAATGTACGATATATTATCGAATAAGGCTCGAATGTATGATATATTATGAAACCGGTCGGCTCGTTGTGTAGATCCGCCAGCGGTCGATGACTTTTGAGAAATCGGCTGGAAGCGGGGAGTCAAAGCGCATTTCCACGCCGGTGGTGGGATGTGTAAAACCCAAAGTTTTTGCGTGTAGCGCTTGTCTCGGCATGATTTTAAAGCTGTTTTGTACAAATTGCGCATACTTCTGAAATCCCTTTGTGATTGTATCGCCACCATATCGGGCATCGTTGAACAAGGGATGTCCCATATGGGTGAAGTGCGCCCGAATTTGGTGTGTTCGGCCGGTTTCCAATCGACAGGCGACTAGGGTGACACAACCCAAGCGCTCGACCACCTCGTAATGCGTTACGGCGGGTTTCCCTTGATCGGGATCGTCTAAAACGCACATCTGCATGCGATCCCTGGGATTCCTACCTAGGTTGCCCCTAAGCGTTCCCCGGTCTCCTTTTGGATTGCCCCAAATCAACGCCAGGTATTGCCTTTGGGTACTTTTGTTAAAGAATTGCCTGGCCAATTTGTCGAGCGCCATTGGGGTCTTGGCTACGACGAGTAAACCACTGGTTCCCTTATCGATGCGGTGTACCAAGCCCGGACGGTGTAGCGAATCGGGTCTGCTGGGGAGATTTTCAAAATGGTAGACCAACGCATTGACCAGCGTACCGCTCCAATTGCCGTGTCCCGGATGGACTACCATGTCCGGTTCTTTATCGATGACGATGAGTTGCTCGTCTTCATAGACGATGTCTAATGCGATGTTCTCAGGCGAGATGGCAGGTATGCGGGGGGGGTAAGAGAGGACTACTGTCACCTCGTCACCAGCTTTTACCCGGCAATTGGATTTTATCGGCTGTTTGTTTACCAGAATGTTACCGGCCTGGACTGCTTGCTGAATTTTGTTGCGGGAGGCATTTTCGATAAAATTGACTAAGAATTTATCCACGCGAAGTGGACTTTGACCTTTCCCAGCTATGAACTTGTAGTGCTCATAACGACCGCCTTCCCGATCGGCGTATTCCCTTTCTTCCGATTTCATTTGAATTCCATCCCCTCGTTTGGAATCGCATCGACCCGAGCCGTATCTGGAGTCAACCACAGTGCAATCGCTGTGCCTTCTCTGATTGGCCTGGCTGCTTTGGGAAATTGTCGGTAGACGATTCCATTGTACTCGTCAGCCCCCGGTTCGTATCGCAGCGTTCCCACTAAGAGATTTTCTTCCCGCAGCTTATTGACTGCATCGGTATAGCCCATGCCCAACAGCTCGGGGGTACGCACGATTTCATTTCCCAAGCCCTTCCCAACGGTGAGGTCTATGGTGGAGAATTCGGGCACTTCGTCGCCTGTCGATAGGGCTTTGCCGTTGCATTCGGCTTGTAAGACGACGCCTTTTGCCAAATAGGGCTCATAGGTGATCCGGCCAATTTTTAAATTCGATATTTCAAAGTAGATTTTCGCCTCGCGCAACGATTTATCAAAAATATTCCGAAACTTTACGCTTTCGTAAGTTTTGGGGTTCAAAGTCAGGTGAATGCGCCGACCCCTTTTTACCACCGCACCGGGGCGGGGTATTTGTTGGACGACGCTAAGGGGTGGGTAGTCGGGGTTAAAGGCGGCTGAATCCGCTGCGGTGACCTGTAGTCCTGTGCCCGCTATTTCTCGATCTGCCTCCGCTAAGGTCAACTTAGATAAGTCCGGTACGCGAATCCTTTCGTCGTGGTCGGTTGTATTGCTGAGTGACTGGGTTGCGATATAAATGATCAGGAAAGTGAGGCCGATAGCGAGTAGTATATTGATTAAAAAGGTCTTGGAAAAGATAAAACGCATAAAATCCATGGTCTAGAATCACGGTTACAAAGTTATGAATTGCATGTGATAAAAGGTAAACTGTCGCTTTTTAATGTTATTTTTGTGACGATTGGCAGGTGTCGAACATGAAGAAGAAAATTGCAGTGCTTATGGGGGGTTACTCCGATGAGGTTGAAATTTCTATGTTGAGTGGCCAAGCGGTTATGAAACATATCGATAGGAGTAGATTTTTACCCACGGCTGTCCACGTGCTTTCCGATCGTTGGTCAGCTAGAGATGCCGATGGGGCATATGAGATGGACAGGGGGGATTTTTCATTTCAAAAAAATGGCGAAAAACAGGGCTTTGACGCTGTTTTTATAGCCGTCCACGGCAGGCCGGGTGAAGATGGAACCCTGCAGGCCTATTTTGATTTGCTGGGCATGCCCTACACGGGCTGTTCTATGCAGGGCGCAGCCCTTACCTTTAACAAGTACTGCTGCAACCGTGTTTTGCATACTTTTGGTGTTCCCATTCCCCAGTCGCTGCTGCTGAATTCGAGGAGCCGGTATTCGGTAGACGATATCACAGCGCGCCTGGAGTTGCCCCTTTTTGTGAAGCCCAATAAGGGGGGAAGCAGCCTGGGAATGGCTAAGGTGGGGGAAAAAGCCGCTTTGCCTCAGGCGATTGCTGCAGCCTTTGCCCGAGATGATGAGGTGATTTTGGAATCGGCAATCGAAGGGGTGGAGGTCAGTGTAGGTGTGTTGCAGTACCGGGGTAAAACCCGGATTTTACCGCTCACTGAGTTGGTATATGCGGACGTCTTTGACTATGCGGCCAAATACAAAGGCCAGTCACAGGAGATTACACCTGCGCGTATCGATAGGGTTCTGGAAGAGGCGGTAAAGCGCTTGGCGCTTACCGTTTACCGAGCTTTAAACCTGAAGGGTTTTTCTCGCTCTGAGTACGTGATAAAAAGGGGTGTGCCCCATCTCTTGGATGTCAATACGGTGCCCGGTTTCACCGAGCAGAGCATTTTTCCCCAACAACTCAACGCCTGCGACATTTCACTCGGGGCGTTCATCACTGCTGAACTCGAACGAATCCTGTCGCCATGAACAAACGCATCGCACTTTTTCCGGGTTCTTTTGATCCGATCACTTTGGGGCATTGCGATATTGTCGAACGCGCTTTGCCGCTCTTCGATAAGATCACCATCGGAATCGGTGAGAATCCCTCGAAGGCGTATATGTTTACTTTGGCGCAGCGTTTGGCCTGGGTCCGCCAGGCCTTTGAACCGCAGACCCAAGTGGAGGTGGCCTCCTATGCGGGACTTACCGTGGCTTTCGCAGCGCGAATCGGGGCGCGCTTCATCCTGCGGGGGCTGCGCAACCCGGCGGACTTTGAATTTGAAAAGGCCATTGCGCATACCAACCGAAAGCTCAGCCAGCGCATCGAAATGGTCTTTCTGTTGACTTCATCGGGAAAATCCTATATCAGCTCGAGTATTGTACGCGATGTGATTCGAAACGGAGGCGATCACAAACCCTTTGTCCCGCCAGCGGTCAAATTAGCGGAGTGACTAACGCTTTGATGTCGGCATGAGCATTCGTCGAGGCCGATTCGATTTCCGATGGGTTCGACCAAGCCGCTTTTTCAATGCCCTCTTGGGTTTGTGACCTGAGTGCTCATCCGCCTTTTGTAGCAGCCGGCTCGCCTATTTCCAATTCCGAGACTCCGGTCTCTTCTCGTACTTCGCGCCGCGCAGTCTGCCCTTTCTCTTTCCGCTATTTTTCCCTTCGGTAGGTCCCACTTCCAATTATACAAATTATACAAAGTTACCCGGCTTGCGTATTTGATGGACGGTTTAACCCAATGTCTAAAATTGGGGTGGCGCCCGTTGTGCCATTTTCTAAAAGCGTTGTGCGACCATATCGGTCGACTTTAAAAAAACGAAATTTCCTTGTCTTTAAAACGCAAAACACGGCCTTCGGTTTTTATTTGCAATTCCCCACTGTGGCTTACGCCCGTTATTTTTCCACTTAAGCGATCGCCGTTCGGCAGTTTAAAGGTATGGGTTTGATCCTTTAAGTACAGGTTTTTAATGTACCGATCTGCCAGGATATAGAGCTGCTTTGAGTCGATTAATTCCAATTGTTTTTTCAGGGCTTTGAGCAGGGATTCAAAGACGGTGTTTAAGTCGCACCTAGAGCCAGATGCTGCCTCGAGAGAAGTAGCTCTTGACAGATGGGCCGGGAAAGTGGTTTGCTTGACATTGACCCCCACACCGATTACGCTCTCTTTGATCTGTTTTCCGATCCATCGATTTTGGATTAAAATACCGCAAACTTTCCGGTCGCCTAAGTATATGTCGTTGGGCCATTTAATCTTTGTATTTTTGACGAGGGTTTGAAAGTGATCCAATAGCGCTGTGGTAACTGCCACGTTGAGGTAAAACACATCTGCTGCTGCCAAATAGTCAGGTTTGTAAAGGTAGCTAAAGGCCAAGCTGCTTTTGGGATTGAAAAACCAGGTGCTGTTTTCTCGTCCTTTGCCATCGGTTTGATCGTAGGTGCGTACGACGAAGTGATTTGGCACAGAATTCGCCTTTACGAGTTTCATCAGGAAAGAATTCGTCGAATTTACCTTCGGGAGTATGCGTATTTCTGGCACCGATTCGCGTTTATTTCTGTAGGCGTAATAAGGGGTCTGCGGATTTGCTTAGCTTTGCTGAGCCACAAAGGTATGATAAACCATGCTGAAAAACACGGTTACGGATGAGCAGTTGGTCGCACAAATAATCGATTCCATCACCGATATTAAAGGAAGAGACATCAAGGTATTGGATTTGCGAAAGATCGAAAATGCAGTTACAGATTTTTTTGTCATCGCCACGGGCACTTCCCGGACACAAGTCGACGCCATTGCGCGTTCCATTGAAAGGGATGCGGGTAGAAACTTAAAACAAAAGCCCTGGCATGTGGAAGGATCGCAGCATTCGGAGTGGATTCTGATCGATTACGCAAGCGTCGTGGTACATGTTTTCCAAGCGCAAACACGTGCGTACTACGATTTGGAAGGCCTCTGGGGCGATGCGGAAATTTCTGAGGTACAGACGCAGTATTAACTTAAAGCGAGCTCAAAAATTGGATAAGAGAAGGTTGATGAATAAGGATGTCAAGAAGCCGCAGCGCAAGCGGGGCGGCTTTAATTTTTACTGGTTTTACGCCCTTATAGCGGGTGGACTAATCCTCTTTTCCATTTTTAGCAATTCCGGTTCAGCCGGTAAAAAAATATCATACGATGAATTTTTAGATCGGGTATTGCCTTCTGGGGATGTGCAGCGCATAGAGATTTTTAAGGAGGCGGGTAAGGCAAAGGTGTTTCTGACCAAAGCGGCGCTCAGCAAAGAGAAGTATGGTGCCGGTCGCAATGACAATAATATTTTTGGTGCCGGACTGGGCGCTGCGCCACAATATGTGATCAATTATGGGGATTTGGGTAGATTTCAAGAGGACATCGCTACGGTTAAGAGCGATGCGCACTTGTCGTTTAATTACGATTTCGTAGGGACTAGTGGTACGAGCGTCATATGGGAGGTCTTGGGTTGGCTTGCTTTTCCAGCTATTTTTTTCATCGTCTGGTTGTTTATCTTGAGGCGTATGTCCAAGGGCGGCGCAGGGCCAGCTGGACAAATTTTTAACATAGGTCGGTCGAGAGCCAAGCTGTTTGACGAGAACGACAATGTCCGCGTGACTTTTAAGGATATAGCGGGCTTGGAAGGCGCCAAGCAAGAGGTAGAAGAAATTGTGGAGTTCCTCAAATACCCAGATCGCTACACCCGTCTGGGTGGTAAGATCCCCAAAGGCGCCCTGTTAGTCGGCCTGCCTGGAACGGGTAAAACCCTGTTGGCGAAGGCGGTAGCCGGGGAAGCCAAAGTTCCTTTTTTCTCCTTGTCCGGATCTGATTTCGTCGAAATGTTCGTAGGGGTAGGTGCTTCCCGTGTTCGAGACCTGTTTAAGCAAGCCAAGGAAAAAGCCCCGAGTATCGTCTTCATCGATGAGATCGATGCCATTGGCCGGGCTCGGGGTAAGAACAATATTACCGGGGCCAATGATGAGCGTGAAAATACGCTAAACCAGCTGCTCACCGAAATGGATGGTTTTGGTACGGATACCAATGTAATCGTGATGGCCGCTACAAATCGGGCGGATGTGCTAGACTCGGCGTTGATGCGCGCTGGGCGATTTGATCGAAGGATTTATGTCGATTTGCCCGATTTAAAGGAACGCGAGCAGATATTTGATGTACACCTGAAACCGCTAAAAGTGGATTCGGGCTTGGATGTGGGATTTTTAGCGAGGCAAACCCCTGGCTTCTCGGGGGCCGATATTGCCAATGTTTGTAATGAAGCAGCTTTAATCGCTGCCCGCAAAGACAAAAAGCGGGTTGATAAACAAGCCTTTTTAGATGCGGTAGACCGTATTATCGGGGGGCTGGAAAAGAAAAATAAGATTATCAAGCCCCAAGAAAAGAGGCGAATCGCCTTTCACGAAGCCGGTCATGCCACTGTGAGCTGGCTGCTGGAGCACGCTGCGCCCCTGGTAAAGGTAACCATAGTGCCTCGTGGCCAATCTTTGGGAGCCGCCTGGTATTTGCCCGAAGAACGTCAAATCACCACAACTGAGCAGATGCTCGACGAGATATGTGCTGCCCTGGGTGGCCGTGCGGCGGAAAAGGTCGTTTTTAATAACATTTCAACCGGTGCACTCAGCGATTTGGAAAAGGTAACCAAGCAATCGCAAGCCATGGTAACCATCTTTGGGTTGAATGAAAAGGTGGGAAACCTGTCGTATTACGATTCCAGTGGCCAGCGCGATTATACCTTTTCCAAGCCATACAGTGAAGAAACGGCAAAGCTTATCGATGCGGAAATCAAGAAAATCGTGGAAACCCAATACCAAAGGGCGATTAAAATATTAACCGAAAATCGAGATAAATTAACCGAACTGGCTGGCCAGCTGTTGGAAAGAGAAGTCATATTCAAAGAGGATTTGGTCCAGATTTTTGGTGAGCGGAAAAGCGGTGAAGTGGAATCCGGTGGGGAGCTGGCTCCCGAGGTGGTTTCCAATAAGCGTGACATTCGGGGTGAGCAGGCCGGGTAGAGACGGGGTAACCAGTTGCTTATGAAGTCCATATTGAGAAAAATATTTGGGCAAGCCCAGGTGGAGAAGCAAGGCGGATGTAAAGCGGATAAGCCCTTGGATGAGCGATTCGCTTCTCATTTCACGGAGAATGGCGGGCGTTTCCTATATTGCGAAGACAGACAAAAAGCCTTGGCGTATTTCCAAAATATCCGCTTGGAGTGCAACTGGACACATTTTAACTGTCCGGCGCGCGATTTGGCATCCTGGCTGAAAACACTCGGCTTGTCTCCACAAAACCCCAGGGTGGCAGAAGCCAACCTCATGTACTGCGAGTGCATGGTAGCGAGCAAGGGAAGCATTATCTTATCTTCACACCAGACTTTTGGTAAGCGGCTGGCTGAGCTATCCGACAATTATGTAATCGTAGGTAAAGTAGACCAAATCGTAAATTCTATAAGCGATGGCTTGCGCCTGATCAAGTCTCGCAAGTCTGGAAATATTCCCTCAAACATCGCGTCTATAACAGGAAGAGACGTTGGGCAAGAGCTCGGTGAAAATTTGGGTGTCCCCAAAAATATTTACTTACTTTTAGTCGAAAATTAGCATATTTTGGATACGGTTCGCAAACGCGCATGCACCGGGACCCTCTTTTCGCTTGCTATTACAGCTGCTATTCTTTGCGGGTATGCGTCCTATTGGGTATTGTTGTACGTCTTCTCTATCGGTGCTGTAATCGAGCTGGGCCAGCTCTTCAGCATGGGGCCTGACCTAAGGGTAAAATCTCTTTTGCTCAATACCGCCCTCTTTTTGTATGCTATTTCAATTTATACCTTCAACCCGTCCTGCAAGCACTACGTCGAGCATTTGGTCATATTCTTTGTCTTTTTAGTCTTTGTTTTGGAACTCTCCAGGCGGTTGGGAAATCCCGCTGAAAACTTGGGTAAGTTGTTCGTAAGCGCGATATATATCGGCTTGCCCATGGGGCTGGCTGCACAAATCCCTTTTGTCAATGGCGCATACCACTTAGAGATCATTTTGGGATTGTTCATTTTGATTTGGACGAACGATACATTTGCTTACTTGAGTGGCATGTATTTTGGTAAAACCAAATTGTTTGCGCGCATTTCACCCAATAAGACAATCGAAGGATTTTTAGGTGGATTGATCTGTACTTTGTTCGCTGCAAAAGTGCTCTCGGGTCATTACAGCGTGATTCACTATTTTGATTGGGTGGTTTTGGGTGTTTTAGTCTCTGTTTTTGGCACCTTGGGCGATTTGGTGGAGTCTATGTTCAAGCGGCAGTCTAGCGTAAAAGACAGCGGAAAGTTATTGCCCGGACACGGCGGCTTTTTGGATCGCCTCGATAGCTTTTTACTCGTGATACCCATCGCTTATATTTACATTCAATACGCTTTAACATGATTCACAGGGAAGGACGTCTCATCTCAGCCATCTCATTTGTCGTTTTGCTCGTGCTAGGCGCAGTGGCTCTTTTTGTGCTTGGAAACTGGGCAGCCTACACCACGATTGCATCTAGCATCGTCCTCTTTGCTCTTCTCCTGTACTTTTTTAGAAATCCGAAGCGGACGACAGTGGTGGATTCGCCCTGGCAAGTCGTCGCGCCCGTAGATGGGAAAGTGGTCGTTTCTCAAGAAGTATTTCAGCGTGAATACCTCGATGACAGCTGTTACCAGATATCCATATTTATGAGCCCGTTGAATGTGCATGTAACGCGTTATCCCGTTTCCGGAAAGGTGGTATATGCGAAGTATCACCCCGGTAAATACCTCGTAGCCTGGCATCCGAAATCCGCAGAAAAAAATGAACGAACCACTGTAGTAATCGGGTTGGAAAACGGTCAGCAGGTGTTGTACAAGCAAATTGCCGGCACGCTGGCGCGGCGCATCGTCAACTATGCTAAGGTGGGAGACCCGGTAGTGGTCGGAGCGGATTCCGGGTTTATAAAATTTGGCTCACGCCTGGATATTTTACTGCCGATCGATGCTGAGATTGAGGTAAAGATCGGACAGAGAACCCGGGGCGGGGAAACGCTTATCGCCGAATTAAAAGCGGAATCCCGATGAGGTGCTGGCCACAACAGCGATGAAATCGGCTACAAACCAACACTTCTCAGTGCCAATGGTGGTAAAGGCACCTAAGCTTTCAGCTGTTTTCTTCCCGAAATATAATAAATCCAAACTACCGGTATGAATAGGATATTGAGTACAGTTTTGCAATTCCAACCCATTTCGCTTTGCGCTATCGGCAAGCCTCCGGCGGTACTTTGGGGTATCAGGTCTAAGGCCGTAAAGCTGTAATCCACGAAAATAGCGGTGAGCAAAATGGCAACCGAAAGGATCAGAAACAGGTAAAGTGCCATTTTCTTTCCGTAATACTTTTTGTAGATGCGAATCATGGGTATGGTGAGCAGGTCGGCGAATATAAATGCGATGACACCGCCAAAATGAATGCCGCCGTGCCAAAGCGCTGCTGCCAATAGAATATTGCCACACGAGCACACAAAACTCAGCATGGCCACAACTATGCCGACAGCTGCATTCCACAACAAAACCAATATGCTGGGCGCAGCAGACTTAAAAAAGAGGGTGTTCCAAAAAGAAGTCGGAACGACCACTGCGATTACGGCTGCCGCCCCTAGGCCGATGAGTATATCTTTGCCCACCATGTTTACATCCCTGTAAAAGAAGCCGGCTGCCTGATTCAATCGGCTGCCCATCTTTTTGCCACTTGTGCGCCCAATAGATTTGGGATTATTGGGTTGGGTTGCTGGTGCGCCACAGCAGCTGTACATCTCCGTTTTTTCCCCTTTCGATTCGATCCGGGTATGCGCCCGTGCTTTGTCCACCGTGCTTTTTGGGATGAGATGGGTAATGCCCGAGGCGGCCACTGCAATAAAGAACCCCCCCCCGATTAATTCCCCCGCGACAAAGGGCCAACCCATAAGGGCGAGGATGATGAAGAAAATTTCCAACACCAGATTGGTGCTCGCTACCATAAATGCCACTGAATTGGACAGCGTTGCCCCTTTGTGGAACAGCGTCCGCCCCATGCTGGCAGCCGCAAAGGAACACGAGGAAGAAACAGCGCCCAAAAGTGCGGCCAAACCGGTAGAGCAGACCGTGTTTTTGCCCAGCCTTTTTGTAATGATTTGCGTTGGGATAAAGACCTGTATCAGGGAAGACAAAATAAATCCCAGGGACAGTACCCAAAAGATTTGCCATGCCATCCCGCCAAGTGTAAGGCCGAGTTGTTTAATCATTTCAATCACGTTGCGAATATAAGGTGATAAATCGTCTTCCCAGAAGGTGGGATTGTGCAGTTTACACACAGCATATGGGCAAGAGACAGCACTGCGGTCTTCCCTACGCATATGGGGGTGTTTCTGTAGTGAAAAGTGCCTATATTTGCCTTGAACTTTAAAGCCTACCTGATGATAGCGTACTTCATGCAAGGGTTTTTGCTGCCTTTTGGATTAGCCACTCCTTCTTTCTCGCAAGGATGCGCCACTAAGCCAGATATAGGCATGTACTGGGAAAGCGCATCTGGGTTTATAAATAACGCATTTGTGACTGAAGCCTCGAAAATAGATGAGCAAACAGTAAATAAGCAAACGAGTAAGTAGAAAAATATCTTTTTACGAAGGCAGCCTACCACCCCCGGAGATGCTCGGGCAGTACAATTGCCAATAGAATACTTATTATGGCAGAACAGGAGCAAAAACATGTCCATATTTATCTATTGAGAAAGGGAGTACAACAATAGGGATTGGTATAATATCTATTATAACTGGTGTGCTGGCTATTTTTGTTTTGAGGAAGCGATTAAATAAGGATAAGTCGAACCCCTAAAAACCATCTTGCCCCGCTATTTCATCTCTCGCAGTAACCTGCGATGTCACCTACTATTCGATCGCTGCTATCCGGAGCCCACGCTACTATGTAAACCTTGATTCGCAGCTTGTATCCCAGCGCTGCTGCAACCATCTTCCCCACGCATGTGGGGGTGTTTCCGGGGGTAAAATGAATCACGTAAATTTAGGGAAGGTGAAACTAGGCTAGAAGCTAGTCATCATGCGTGATACAGACAGATGAGGATGGCGGCTTAAACAAAGATGAAATGTGCCAAAATCGTAGGTTAATTGCCATCTTGGGGGTTATAATAACGCTTTTTTTATCATTAATCGTAATGTAAATGCCATAAACAGGCACTCCCCCGTAAATTTGGAATTCTTTATGGACTGAGTTGTGACCAAGCCCAGGGCTTGTGCGCCATGGATCAGGCGTAGATTTGCTTTCGCATGGTGCTGAATTTTTCATCAGCGAGGTAGTCGTCATATCGCACATGGCGATCGATCATGCCTTGGGGACCGATTTCCACCATGCGGTTGCAAACCGTGTGGACGAGTTCTCGATCGTGCGAAGTCAAGATTAAGGTGCCCGTATAGTTTTGCAATGCCTGGTTCAGCGCGGAAATGCTTTCTAAATCGAGGTGGTTGGTGGGTTCGTCCAGTAGCAATACATTGGGTTTGAGGAGCATCACACGCGAGAGCATACAGCGCATTTTTTCGCCCCCCGATAGCACGGTTGTACTTTTGAGCGCTTCTTCGCCGCTAAAGAGCATTTTTCCCAGGAAGCCCCGGAGGTATTCCTCGTGTTTTTCCACATCTGTAGATGCGTATTGGCGCAACCAATCCACCAGGCTTTCATCCGTTTGAAAATACGTTGAGTTGTCGATCGGTATGTAGGCGTGTTTGGTCGTTACGCCCCATTTTACCGTTCCGCAGTCCGGTTTGTCCGCCCCGCTTATAATTTGGTAAAATGCTGTAGTGGCCAAGCTGTTACTCGATAAAAGCGCCACCTTGTCACCCCGCTTGAGGTTTAGGTCGATGCCTATAAAGTGCGTTTGTCCCTCTTGGCTGTTTGTCAGGCCCTTGCATTCCAATATTTGGTCACCCGCTTCGCGCTCGCATTCAAATAGGATAGCTGGGTAGCGGCGGGTGCTCGGTTTGATTTCGGCTATATCGAGTTTGTCGAGCATTTTCTTACGCGCGGTAGTTTGTCGGGCTTTGGCTACGTTGCTGCTAAAGCGTCGGATAAATGCCTCGAGCTCCTTCTTTTTCTCTTCGGCCTTGCGGTTTTGTTGGCTGCGCTGCCGAGTCGCCAGTTGGCTGGCCTGGTGCCAAAACGAATAATTACCCGTAAAGGTGTTGATCTGGCCGTAGTCTATATCGCAAATATGGGTACAGACCGAATCCAAAAAGTGCCGGTCGTGCGACACGACGATAACCGTATGCTCGTAGTCGGCCAAAAAACCTTCGAGCCAGTCGATGGTCGCCACATCTAAGTCGTTGGTCGGCTCGTCGAGAATCAGCACATCGGGATCGCCAAACAAGGCTTGTGCCAGGAGTACGCGTACCTTGGATCGGTTATCCAACTCTCTCATGAATTTGGGGTGTTCGCTTTCCGCAACACCCAAATCCGAAAGCAGGGTAGCGGCATCGCTTTCCGCATTCCAGCCACCCATTTCTTCAAACAAGACACCCAACTCCCCAGCTCGGATACCATCTGCTTCTGAAAAATCCGGTTTGGCATAGAGCGCATCCATTTGATTTTTGATGTCGAAGCGCTTTTTGTCACCCATCACAACCGTATCCAAAACCGTATGTGCATCGTAGGCAAAGTGGTTTTGTTCCAGGACGGATATACGCTTATCGGGTTCCAAAATGACATGTCCGGTAGTGGGTTCCTGTGTTTTGGATAGTATTTTTAAAAATGTCGATTTGCCCGCACCATTAGCGCCTATAATACCGTAGCAATTCCCTTTGGTGAATTGTATATCGACATCGTCGAACAAGATGCGCTTTCCAAATTGCAGTGATAAATTTGAAACTGTGAGCATATTTTCTCAATTTTGCGCCAAGTTTACGAATATTTCGTGAGACCCCTTGATTAGATCGTGAATCACCAGGTAAACATTTGGAATCCGCGCGCGCGATTTGCGTACGAGTTAACCGGTAAATACGTAGCGGGCATGCAATTGACCGGTACGGAAATCAAGTCGATACGGTGGAATAAGGCCGACATCAAGTCGGCTTTTTGTCAATTTAAAAATGGGGAAATATACCTTATTAATATGTTTATCGCGCCATACGAATCGGGCTCCTACTACAATCACGAGCCGAGAAGGGCGCGAAAGCTCTTGTTGAACAAGCGAGAGTTGAAGAAGCTGGAAGCCCATGCCCGCGTGGTGGGACATGCGATCATTCCCACCCGTGTATTTCTGAGCGATAGGGGAATAGCCAAGGTAGCGATCAGTCTCGCCAAAGGGCGAAAGCTTCGCGATAAACGCCAATACGTACGGGAAAGAGAAGATAAAAGGGATTTAAAAAGAATTTCGAAGTATTGATAAAATAGTTATATTTGCCTCCGGGAGTCTCGATTTGAGTAATGGAAAAATGAGTGATAGAAAAAAGGTTGTAAAATAAAAAGTTGACTTATGAAGAAGTTTTGCAGTTTTGTTGTAGCCGGCTTATTTGCACTGTCGATGAGCCAATCCGCGCATGCGCAAAGTCCCAATGACAAATGGTTGATCGGTGTGGGCGCCCATTCGGTGGACTTCCGCGCCGTGCGTCCGACCTTTAGTCAGTTCTTTAAAACGGAACACTGGGAGACCACGGCGCCCCTATCGAGAATATGGGTTGCTAGAAATCTACACCCTCGATTAAACGCACAGGTTTCTGCATCCGTTGGCGAGATAGATAACGATCGCTGGGGGATTAAAGATGAATTCTTTTTAGACCTCGATGCGGGTGTTCAGCTGAGAATAGGTAATGATAAGGGAGTCTTCAAGTATTTTGATCCCTATATAATCGCCGACTTGGGCTATACCAATTATTCCTACCGCGATGCCAAGTATGCTGGCTTGGGGGGTAATGAATACATTTACAAAGATTTGAAAGATGCCAAAACCTTGCGTCCGTCCCATTACAAGGCTGATAAAGAAAATTTCTTCACCGCTGGTGGGGGGCTTGGATTTAACGTGTGGTTGACCGAGAAGTTTGGTGTGAACTACCAAGGCCAGTACAAGCATATGTTGAATGGTAAGCGCGATTACGAAGACTATTTCTTGCATTCGTTTGGTTTGGTATTCCGCTTTGGTTCTAAGGATACGGATGACGATGGTATCGTCGATAAGAAAGACGCCTGTCCAGAAATAGCGGGTTTGGCTGTGTATGACGGTTGCCCCGATTCCGATTCGGATGGCATTATCGATGGCAAAGACGAATGTCCGAATACACCCGGTTTGGCTGATTTCAACGGTTGTCCCGACTCCGATGGAGATGGTATTCCGGATAAAAATGACAATTGCCCTGATGAGGCCGGTCCTCAGGACAACGGTGGATGCCCGATTAGAGACCGGGATGGTGACGGCATTCCAGATGCTGCGGACCAATGCCCAGATAAACCCGGTGTTGCTGAGCAAAATGGCTGCCCCAAAATAGTCCAAGAGGAAATTGTGGATATAAACAAAAAACTATCTGCCGCTTTATTCGAATTCGGTAAGGCTTCCATCAAGCCGACCTCATTACCAGTGCTGGGTGAAGTAGCGACCTTTATACTCGCGCATCCGACTTACGACTTCTGGGTTAAAGGTTATACCGACAGCATCGGTTCTGCATCGGTGAACCAGAAGATGTCTCAAAGACGCGCTGAGGCTGTTGTCGAGTATTTGACTGGACAGGGTGTGCCAGCAGGTCGATTAAAAGCCAAAGGCTTTGGTGAGAAAAACCCCATCGCATCGAATAAGACAAAAAGTGGTAGGGCTAAAAATCGCCGTGTTGAGGTTGCGGTCTATCAAGTAATCAACGGTTTTGAATAAGGTGAGAGCGAGCCCCAAGGGCTCGCTTTCTTTGCTCATTTGACTTATTGCTCGTTTGACTTATTGCTCGTTTGACTTATTGCT
>JBAJNK010000081.1:0-12084 GCA_036881805.1 Flavobacteriales bacterium | reverse complement strand
GCGTTTCCGCCCATTTTCACTCCTCTTTAAATTAGGACGTTTCGTTTTACCCCCCCTACTTACACAAAAAATCGGATTTCGTTTTTGTTTGGTCATCCATACTCATTTGCCTGTGTCGCCTGTAATTACTGGCGTTTCCGCCCATTTTCACCCTTCCTCAATTTGATGGGATTCATTTTACCCCCCTATTTTTTTGGCTTTGCACTTTTGTGAGGGGACTGTTTTTTGCGTTTGTCCGTATGTGGCGATTTGGGTAAGGCGCTTGTTTTTTTGTTCTGTGGACAGCCGATAAATCCGAGTTTATTCTTTGTCTTTAACGCTTTATTGTGGCTTGAAAAGCGGGGGGTTAATCCTTTGGTGTTTATCCGTGCGTGGCAGAAGGACGCTTATTTTTTGTCCCCCAGGCAAATTGGGTTTACCCATTTCAATACCTGCCATTTTCGCACCGCATTTGTCATATGGATAGAAATTCCCTAAGCCTAAAATAGGGTCGATCCCCTCTTGGAGTCATACACAAATTTCTCGTGGATTCAGCCCATGGGGTATGTCCAAAAACGCGAGAGAACCCTTTTCATGTGTTAAACCGCCGTCTTCCCAAAGGCAGAGAAAATTTTCGATATTTTAAATTGTGTACCTTTGCACCGAGCAAAAATCTCGCAACAGGTCGGGTTTTCTATTTTTATAAAGCATGAGCTATGGGAGCGAACACGGTGTATCTCACCACAGCCGGAATGGCAAAGTTAAAAGGCGAATTGGATCAGCTCAAGCATGTGGAACGCCTTAGAATCTCTCGGCAAATCGCCGAAGCCAGAGATAAAGGGGATCTCTCAGAGAATGCGGAGTACGATGCAGCCAAAGAAGCACAGGGTTTTTTAGAGCTTAAGATTTTCAAGCTCGAAGCCGAGCTATCCAACGCAAAAATCATTAAGGAAAGCGACTTGGATAACTCTAAAGTTTTGATTTTAAGTAAGGTAAAGCTCAAAAACTGGGCTGACAAAACCACGATGCACTATACGTTGGTGCCCGAAAATGAAGTGGATATCAAAGCCGGTAAAATATCGATCAATACTTCGATTGCCAAGGGACTGTTGGGTAAAAAACGGGGTGATATAGCTGAAATTGCCCTTCCCAACGGCAATATTTTAAAACTAGAGGTCTTGGAAATCAGCAGATAATGGCTAGCCTGTTCACCGAGATTATCCAGGGAGAATGCCCGGCTTACAAGCTCTTTGAAGGCGATGACGCCATCGCAATATTAGACGCCTTTCCCATTCAGTACGGACATACGCTGGTCATTCCCAAAAGGGAAGTAGCGGATTGGTTTGAGCTGGATGCAAGGGCGTATGCAGCGCTTTGGGATTTGGCCAAACGGACGGCTGTAGCGATGAAGAAAAGCATAGCCTGTAAAAAAATAGGTGTGGCTGTCATGGGATTTGAGGTGCCCCATGCCCATATCCATTTGGTACCCTTAGACGCAGAATCGGATTTAAATTTTTCGCGAAAGAAGCATTTTACCACCGCTGAATTTTTAGCGGTTCAAGCCAAAATAAAAGCTGGGTTTTAGATTCCTTTCGCCCTGCATGGTTACCGGAATTTGAAAAAATCTTTTTAATATAAACATGAAAACACTTTTAATCACTGCCTTTATCGCAATATCTGGCTTATCTTTCGGTCAAATACAAAGAGTTGAACGTCCAAAAACCGAGCGGATTGGAGAAGTTAGACCGTTTGGGAAATTTTGCATTGAAAGCACGAGGGACGGGAATCGATACACATTTACGTATCGAGATAGAAAGCTCAGGCATATAGGCGACTATAAACACTTTTCTTTCGAGGATGTCGATGGCGCATTTGACCGGCTGTACGAAATGATCATGGACGGATTCTCAAAAAAGCATAAGAAAGGCGAACAATCGACTATGTTAGAAATACCCGTCGGGTATTTGTGGTTGAACTTTAGAACGAATCTCGGTATTACCCGTTTTAGTTTCGGGCATGGTTTGGGTAAGAATGGATATGTGCTTGGCTTCTCGCCATGGCTAACTAAAAAGCAAGTTATAAAGCTATTCGGTAAAGAGAAATAGGCGGATCTCCTTTTTTAAGGGATAAGGATGGCGGCGAACAAAAAGTTGTATTTATCGATGTTTTGATGACTCGTCGTGTGGCTTACCTGAAATCCGACAGCTTTGGGCGTTGTGGAGGCGGGGGGTTATGTGCATGGCTACCGGAAATGCGCAGCATTCGTGAATACCCTTGAAATCAGACGATGAATGAACAATCTGATATTGGCTTAGGAGTCACGGGCTTTAATTACCGACTCCACTCGGATGAGTGGGGCGAATTTTCGTACATGGCAAAAAGATAGCGATGCAGGAAATTGGAAAACCCCAACAACTCGAACCCATCGAGCCGGTGCGTTGGGCGCTTTATGCCTTTTTGGCTGCTATCACCCCTCGTCGGGCTGATCCTGTTGATCCGATGGTCGTTTGGCGATGGCGAGCGGATTGAGAAGCGAAATTGGGCACGCGGCCGTTTGTTGCTCATGTTGTGCATCGCGATTGTATTTTGGCTCCTCTTGTACCGCTATTTTGGCATTCACTCCATGCGGATGGTCCCTGATATAGGCTTTTCAACGGGCAAATCTTTTATTGAGTCCGGGTAGCTCGGGTTTTTACGGCCTTACTCCAGACTCGGGCCGCATTTGGGGAAAGAATAAGACATCTCGAATGGAATCCGAGTTCGTCAGCAGCATCACCAGGCGGTCAATACCTATGCCGATACCAGCGGTAGGCGGCATACCGTATTCCAGCGCGCGCAGAAAATCCCAGTCGATGGATAGGGCTTCACCACCCCCTTTTTCCAGCTGTCTCAGCTGGGTTTCAAAGCGTTTGCGCTGCTCGATTGGATCGTTTAGTTCGCTGTAAGCATTGGCGATTTCTCTCCCGTTTATCAGCAATTCAAAACGCTCGGTTAAACCCGCTTTTTCGCGGTGTTTCTTGGTGAGCGGGCTCATCGCTATGGGATAATCGGTGATAAACGTGGGTTGGACGTAGTGGTGCTCGCATTTTTCTCCAAAAATTTGGTCGATCAGCTTGCCCATATCCATACTCGCATCGATTTCAATCCCCAATTCAATCGCCGCCTGGCGGATTTCGGATTCGCCTTTTCCATACAAGTCCAAACCCGTGTGCGCCTGGATCGAATCCAAAATACCGATGCGTTTAAAGGGGGCCTGTAAACGGATCGTTTGGTCGCCGAGCGGCAAATTCGTCGAGCCGTTTACTTCATTAGCCAGCCTTTCCAGCAATTGCTCAGTCATGCGCATCATCCAGTTGTAATCCTTGTAGGCGACGTACAATTCCATCATCGTGAATTCCGGGTTGTGCGTGCGGTCCATGCCCTCATTTCGAAAATCTTTGGCAAATTCGTAGACCCCTTCAAAGCCGCCGACGATCAAGCGTTTTAAATACAACTCATCGGCGATGCGCAGGTAGAGTGGCGTGTCTAAGGCGTTGTGATGGGTCACGAAGGGACGAGCCGCTGCACCGCCGGGAATCGGTTGTAAGATGGGGGTTTCCACCTCGAGATAACCCGCTTCATCAAGGGCGTTTCGCATGCTGCTGATCAACCGACTGCGCTTGATAAAGGTTTCTTTTACCCCCTCGTTCACCATCAAGTCCACGTACCGCATGCGGTAGCGCTGCTCAGCGTCTGAGAAAGCATCGTGTACCGTGCCAGCTGCATCGGTTTTTACCATGGGTAAGGGACGCAGCGATTTGCTCAGCAGGGTCAGTTGGGTGACTTGAACTGAAATTTCGCCTACCTGGGTTTTAAATAAAAAACCGACTACTCCAATGATGTCACCGATGTCCAATAGCTTTTTGAATACCGTGTTGTACGCCGTGTGGGCTTCGTCGTCCGAAATGGCGTCTCGGGTGATGTAGAGCTGAATGCGACCGGTCGCATCCTTCAATTCCGCAAAGGAAGCCTTACCCATAATCCGGCGGCTCACCATCCGCCCCGCTAGGGAAACCGCCTGTCCAGCTCGGTAGTTTCCCTGGATTGCCCGGGCATTTGTATCGGTTTTGTATTCGCTGGCCGGGTAGGGATCGATACCCAATTCGCGCAACTTTTGTACGGATTTCCTGCGGATTTGTTCTTGCTCGCTCAGTGGCATGGTTTTGATGTGCTATTTCCAAGAGGCGCAAAGGTAGACATTTGGTGAGATAGGTGCGCTTTTCCTGGGTTTCGTAATTTTGTTCCTATGACGACGGATAGACGACATAAAATCGCCAGCCTTTTGCATCGGGAATCGGCCGAGGTTTTTCGGCTCTTATATGCTGAAAATCCGGCGCAGAATTTGATAACCGTGACTCGTGTAAGACTGGGATCGGATTTTTCACACGCCCGCGTATACCTGAGCATATTTCCTTCCGCAAATGCCAGGGCGGCGATCGATGAAGTGCACGACAAGCGTCCTCAGATTAAACACCGGGTGGCGCAGCGCGTCAAAAGCCGACTGAGAAAGATGCCGGATTTGTCTTTCCACTTGGATGACTCCTTAGATTACGTCGAAGCGGTCGATCGAGCACTGGAAGGAAAGAATAATCCCTTAAAGGAGCGATAACCGTTGCATGTAGCCCACTACATAGCCCGGCGTTATTTCTTTTCGCGCAAGGGCAAGCGCGCCGTCAATATGCTATCCCTCGTCTCTATGCTCGGCGTAATGGCAGGCACAGCAGCGCTCTTTGTAGTCCTCGCCGTCTTTTCTGGTTTGGAAAACTTTATCATGGAGATACAGAGTACGATGGACCCGGCTTTACAGATCGTACCGGCTCAGGGGAAACGCTTTGTCATGGGTGCCGATACGCTTGCTGCTATTCAAAATACCAAGGGGGTGGAGCAAGCCAGCCAAACGCTAGCTGAAAAGGTTTTTCTGCAATGCGGGGATAAAGACTACGTCGTCGTAGCCAAAGGGGTGGACGCGCGCTACAGCCGGGTTCAACCCATTGATTCCGCTGTGCGCATCGGCGCATTTCTATCCGATTTCTCAGCTGATGCTGTGGTCCTCGGCTCGGGGGTAGCCGGCCACTTGATGTCCAATCCGAACGATTTCCATAAGCCCATACGCATGCTGGTCCCCAAGCCGGGAACGGGACAGATCGGCAGTCTGGAAAACGCTTTTTACGAGGAGACCGCCTATCCGACGGGTATCTTTGTAATGGGAGATGAGATAGATGGGCGATATGTGATGACCCCATTGCGCTTTTTACAGCGTCTATTGCATTATCGGCGGGGTGATATTTCGGCTGTCGAGCTGGCCCTGGAGCCCCATGCAAGCGATGTAGCGGTAAAGGAGAGGCTGGAAAAACGACTGGGAAAAAACCTTGTGGTTCAGACGAGAAAAGAGCAGCAGGCGGCTTTTTACAAGATAATGAATACGGAAAACGCGGCAGCCTACTTCGTATTTGGGTTGATTCTGATCATCGCTACTTTTGGTGTAGCCGCTTCGGTCATCATGCTGATCATCGAGAAAAAAGAAAACCTACAAACGCTGCAAAACCTCGGACTACACCTAGGGGAAATCAAGCGTATCATCATCTATGAAGGTCTTTTGATTTCACTTACCGGCGGCCTTGCCGGTGTGCTTCTCGGTATGGGACTGACACTGGTGCAAAAGCGCTTTCACTGGGTCTACATCAGATCGAGCTTTAACGCCATTCCATATCCGGTGGACCTACGCCTATCCGACGGCTTAATCGTCACTGCAACCGTCCTCTTCTTGGGTATTGTCTGTTCAGCCGTCGCTTCACTAAGCTTGAACAAAAAGTTTTTGGAAACCTGAATTTTTTGGAACGAAAAGTTAGCGTTAGCTTTGCCAAAAAACCCATATGCTCTCCATTGCTGAGGAAAATTATATAAAAAACCTGTTTCGCGCGCAAAGCGAAACAGGCGGTTGTGTCTCGAACGGTGAAATGACCAAACGGATGAAGACTCGGGCCTCTTCTGTAACGGAAATGGCACAAAAACTGAGTGAAAAATCCCTGGTTAGCTATGTGAAATACAAAGGTGTCAAACTGACCCAAAAGGGGCGGACAGCAGCGTTAAAAACCATTCGAAGACACCGACTTTGGGAGGTATTTCTGTTGGATAAATTGGGTTATCCCTGGGAGGAGATTCACCCGATCGCAGAGCAACTGGAGCACGTTAACCGCCCCGGCCTATCCGATCGGTTGAATGCTTTTTTGGGCTATCCCCAATGCGATCCGCATGGCGAGTCGATCCCCCGGGCCGATGGCAAGGCCATCGATCTAAAAACCCGCACGCTCTATTCGCTAAGAAAGGGCGAAAGCAGTAGTGTAGTGGCCATTAAAAATGACAGCAGGGCATTCCTAGCCTACATGAACGCCTTACACATCTCCATCGGGACGGGAGTAAAAGTAAAAGAAATAATTCGATACGACCAGTCCCGCGTCGTCGATATTGCTGGCAGAGAGCGACAGCTCAGCCCTGCCGTGGCCATGCAAATCCTAGTGAAAATATAATTCACCCCCCTTTTTCTTTACCACAGCAGTTGCCCGAACAACCGGTACCCGAGCTTTTTTTAAAAAAGAATTTTCGAATCAAAAATCCCAGGGCTGCGATCAATGCGGTATACGATAACATATTTTGCCAATCCACAGCTGTGTTACTTTAAGATTTGATAGGCCAGCAAAGCAGCCACATAAGCCAATACGGTCATGTACCCAAATTGAATAGCCGGCCATTTCCAGGATCGGGTTTCACTCCGCACGACCGCTATCGTACTCATGCACTGCATGGCAAAGGCATAGAAGAGCAGTAGGGAAATGCCGGTAGCGAGATCGAATAAACGGGAGCCATCTGCCCGGACTTCCCCCAATAGTCTTTGTTTGATGGGCGCCTCGTCGCCTTCATCCTGCACGCTGTAAACCGTAGCCAAAGTGCCGACGAATACTTCACGCGCTGCGATGGAAGCGAGCAGCGCGATCCCAATTTTCCAATCGTATCCCAAGGGTGCGACAACCGGCTCGATAAAACGCCCCAATCGACCCAGATAGGAATGCTTGAGCCGGTAACCGCTTGCGAAAGTTTGGAAATCTTCAGGCTTGTGCGGGCTATTTTCGTAAGCCATTTGGGCAGCTGGCACCGCGGTTTCTTCCCGGTAGCCATAGTTTGCCAAAAACCATAAGACGACCGATATAGCTAAGATGACTTGACCGGCTTTATACACAAAAGCCTTGGTCTTTTCAAGCATGCTGATCCATACATTGCGGAACTGTGGCATGCGATAGGGCGGCAGTTCTACGATTAAAAAACTCTTGTATTTCCGCTTCAGCACTTTCTTGAATACTGCGGCCGCAAGTAGTGCAGTCGTCACACCCAATATATACATCCCCATTAAAACCAGTCCCTGTAGATTAAAGATACCCCATTTTTGGTTCGGTATGACGACGGCGATCAGAATGGTGTAGACGGGGATGCGCGCAGAACAAGTCATAAAGGGGGTCACCATAATGGTAGTCAAACGCTCCCGCTCGTTTTCTATGTTTCTCGCCGATAGAATAGCCGGAATGGCGCATGCGACGCCGGAGATTAAAGGCACGACACTCTTACCGCTCAAACCGAACCGACGCATGAATTTATCCAACAAGAAGACCACACGAGACATATAACCGCTCTCTTCCAACAGGGTGAGAAACAAAAAGAGAATGGCGATCTGCGGAATAAACATGACGACACCGGCAATACCTGGAATCACACCCTGGCTGAGCAGATCGGTAAAGACACCCGCCGGCATCACCCATTGCAACCATTTGCCAAAGGAATTAAAACCTTGGTCAATCCAGTCCATAGGGGTGCCAGCCCATGAGAAGATGGCTTGAAAGATCAGCGATAAGACCAGCAGAAAGATCGCATATCCCCAGACTTTGTGCGTGAGTACCCGATCGAGCTTCGAGGTGAGATCACGCGCTTCGGCTTGGTTTACCGTTAAAGCCTCTTTTAACACATCGCGAATCGCTCGATAACGGTAAATACTCTCTTGTAAGCGCAGTTGTTTGGCGTTGGGTTTGTAAGCTGGATGAGTCTTTGATCGGCTTGGAATCGTCGCATTTTGGGCGGGTGCTATGGGTTCGCCGAGCTTTTCTTTGAGCGTGTCGATCCCCTTATTTTTTCGCACCGAAACCTTGACGACCGGCGTTTGAAATCTGCGCTCGAGTATTTCTTTATCGATGTGGATTCCCTTGCGCACCGCTTCATCCATCATATTGATGACCAGTAGGGTGGGGATTCCCAAATCCTTGACCTGGGTATAGAGGAATAGGTTTCGCTTCAAATTGGTCGCATCGGCTATCACCACGGCTACATCGGGGTGGTGACTGTTTTGCGCATCGACTAAGATTTGGGTGACGATCGCTTCGTCGGTAGAGCTGGGGGTCAGGCTATACAAGCCGGGTAAATCTATGATTTCAGCCCGTTGCTTCTGATTGAATTCGAGGATGCCCACCTTTTTTTCCGTCGTTATACCCGGATAATTGCCCACTTTTTGATTCAATCCGGTGAGTAGATTGAACAGCGAGGTCTTTCCCGTGTTGGGGTTGCCCAAAAGCGCAATTCTTAACATGGTTACGCCTTACTTCTCCAGCTCCACTTCTATCTTATCCGCCTCGGCTTTGCGAATGGCCAAAGCGCATCCCTCCATTTTGAGGTAAAGCGGATCCTTAGACCAAGAATCGTTGTACAACTCTACCCGTATGCCGGGCAGCAAGCCCATTTCATAAAACTTTTCGGGTAGGTCTCCAGCAAAAAAACCCTTGATGGTGCCGCACTGCCCCTTTTTGAGGTCTGAAATTCGCATGAGATCGGTAATAGGCTACAAAAGTAAACATATGATTTATATTTGATCTAATTCTATACTGTTGCGTGCTGGATTTTTTCCCACCGCTGCGCTTTGTCCTTCGCCCTTATTGGATATGCCCGCCTTTTTATCGGGGTATTTTGTTTTGCGGGGATGCTGTGTTGCCAATTCCTATCGGGTTTTCGCTCCTTTATTACCAGCATCGCTCCTTGTGGATGGGGTCTAAATGTTTTATTTCGGTCTTGGGTTAATTTTTTATTACGCCCGTTTGCATTCAATTATTTTTTGTATACTCGCAGTGTGAAATCTCATGTAAAATTATACTGCAACCCGCTTGAAAAGTCCAAAAAACGAGAGATAAGCCCAAAAAGAATGTTTAATTTAAATTTGTAAGCCGTGAATAAGAGAAAATCGGCTTTGATTCTAATCCTATTGGTTGTGGGATTGTTATCGGTGGGCAAACTTCAAAAAAACGCCTCAGCAAATGCGGGCTGGGCAGTGGCTAAGTTCTTTGGTGGCGGAGAGGCGACAAAAACCGTTTCTAGCGCAGCAGGTAGTAGTTTAGGCGCTGGAGGAGCAGCTTGGGCCGGGGCGGAAATAGGCGGAGAGCTCGGCACTTTTCTCGGCGGCCCCATCGGCACAGCCATCGGTGCAGGTGTGGGGGCGCTGTAAATTAAAATACCATTTCCCTGCACATAATCCAAAAAGAAACGCTTAAAATATGGGAAAGTATTTTCTACTCGGTCTGCTTTTATATGCGATAATCTTATCGACCCGGATTTTAATCGTCGCTATATGGTCGCTATATCATCGAGAATCGATAAGAAAAAACATCGATATAACCCTTGGGATAGTCGCCTTGGAAACCTTGTTCTTCTCAGCTGTTGTGGGGGGGGGCTGGTTTATAGCTGATCTTTTAGAATCTCAAAGCGCTCCAATTGTATTGGCTTTTTGCGTGCTCTTTGTCTCGATCATCCCGAGCTACCACTATATGATCCGTCCCATTGTGTATCTCGTTTTGAGCAAGAAGTACGAGATGAGCCCTGAATTGGAAGATTTTTTAAGGCGCAATGGATTTGATTACCGAGTTCGGATCATCAGAAACCGCTCGACAGGCGCTTATGCGACCGGTGTATTGCCCTTTTCAAAAACCATTTTAATCGGGGCGGATTTGGTAGCGAAAATGCCCAAAGACCAACTCCACAGCCTGGTATTCCACGAGGTGGGGCATCTAAAACACAATCATTTGGCCAAATTATGTATGGTTCATCTCATTGTAACGGCTTGTTTTGTCACCGCACTTTTCATCTTTGATTACAAAGGCCAGCACATATTTACGTCCTACCCTTTTGTACAACCCTTGGGCTTCGCCCTTTGGGGGTTTATGGGGGGATTGGCATGGTGGTACTTACCTGGAAAAGTGCAGCGCCGTATGGAGTTTCAAGCCGATGTTTACGCCGCCGAGCGAAGCGGTTCAAAAGCGCTGATCGCAGCGCTCAGGACATTGGATACCCTTTCAAAGGGCAAGGTGTCAAAAGGGGGCATCACCCATCCGAGCCTGCTAAAGCGGGCGCGCTACATCCAAGTACACAGCCATTAAAGCCCGTATTGTCGCACTGTCGATCGCCATCTCGGGCTTCTGCTGTTATTTTTTCTTTCACGACACACGTCCGAGTGAAACATTGGGGTATATTCTTGAATAATTTACTAGTCGGCCTGATGCTATCTGTATTGGGATTCTTTACAGCCGGTCTGTTAACTGCGGTTTTGTTGTTTTGGAATGGCTATATACTGGGCATTGTTTACAGCGCTGCGTTTTATATTTTGGATATGAGACACCTATTGTACTACTCGAAACACATACCGCTTGAACTATATGGTTTGGTGCTGTTTTCCCAAATTGGGTTTAAAGGATTTTTCTTTTTCAGGGAAATCCTGCTCGGGCGGGGGATACGCATAAGGGCGTTTCTCGATTTAAACAAGTTTTTAGTGCCCACATTGTGTTTGTCATTGGCTGCTTTCCTTGAAGTTTTATGAGAGAAATGACGCAGAAAGGGCTTTCGCGATATGTACTCACCCTTCTCATCTATTTAGTCGCCGCACTAACTGCTGGATTTTTAAAAGTAAGTCTCACAACGGGGATTTTGAGTCCCGATATAATCCAATCCGCTCGGCTTTCGGCTTATGTCGGCTTGACTCTTAGCGCGGTTGTTTCAGTGATCATCATATTATTGATTTCGGCGATTTGTTACTTTTTGATCGATCTCTTTGCGTCGGGTATAGATGCGCAGGTGCTCGTCAGCGGATTGCGTTGGGCAGTGGTGGTTTTCACCGCATTTGAAGTGTTGAGAATACCTTTGGTCTATATCTATTTAAAAAATGAATTGAAACATATAGATGGTACGGCTGATGTGATTGCGCAATTGAAGAGGACTGCGTGGTATTTTTACGATTCCATGCTGACATATAGCATGCTGGTCACCGCCACAATTGTTTTTGGCGTGGAATTGAGTAGCGGGACAAAAAATAAGCACCCCGTACAAGTCCTTATCGTTAGCCTGATTTTGCTACTGGGCTTTTATTTATCTACGATTGATGTATTTAAAATGGGGTAAACCGCGCAGCATGGGTGGGCGTCTCAGCCAAAGAGGCAAGTCGTCCGGTGGTTTTTCGATATGCTGTGTTCTATCAAATGAGCAGCCCTTTTTTGGTTTTTTGCCCTTTTTGGTATTCTTAAACGGACTGAGAGGCTCTGACTGTATCAGATGAATAATCCTTTTCAGGGGGGCTTTGTTGGTATCTTTTGGGCGGGTTCGGAAAACCCTGGCGTGCAGTAGGTGGGTAGCTCTTTTGTAGGCTGGGATACTTTCTAAATACTACATTGAGCCAGTGAAAACCATCGGAGAGCGAATAGGGGAAATTGTGTTTGGGTGGGAGATACACGTACCTTTGCAGCGGATAAAGAAACGGTGATAAAAATCTGGCGATCCCATCTACTTCTCTTGGCGGCTAATTTGATTTATGCGGCCAGTTACCCCATCGCCCGTTTGGCTATGCCGGCCTACATCAGTCCTTTTGGCTTTATACTGCTCAGGGTTTGCGGTGCGGTCTTGTTTTTTTGGTGTGTGGGCCTCTTCCTCAAGCGCGAGCGAGTCAGGCCCAAAGCCTTTGCCCGGTTTTTTTTATGCGCCGTATTTGGAGCGGTT
>JBAJNK010000080.1:0-8961 GCA_036881805.1 Flavobacteriales bacterium | reverse complement strand
GAAAAGTAGTCGTCTTAGACTTCTGGGCTACCTGGTGTCACTACTGCATAGCTTCTTTTCCCGCCATGCAAAAGGCGGTCGACAAATACAAAAATGACGATACGGTAGAATTCCTATTCGTAAATACTCTTGAACATGCGAGGAACCCTGAAGCCCGCAAAAAACGGATTTTGGATTTCGCCGCACACAACCCGTATACCTTTCACATTGTAATGGATGAAAAAGCAACGGGGGGGTTTCAGGTGGCAGATGCCTATGGCGTAAATGGCATTCCGGCTAAATTTATCATCGGCCCAGAGGGCCACATCAAGTTTATCAAATCAGGCTATGACGGATATGAATCGGCTTTGCTTCGAGAAATAGCGGCTATGGTCGCGCTCGCCCAAGGCAAGGGTTAAACGGGTGCCACAAAGCAAGTAACTTTCCAATCCCAGCACCAGCCTATGCAAAAATTTTTGTGCCTTTACCCGCAAGCCCAAAAAGAGGCCAGCCCAAGACAACTCCTATATCGACCTAAATAGTCACCACCTTAAAAATACTTGGGAATCGGTTTACAGATTTGTTGCCACAGAAAAGATGGCCCCCTTTTTAATCGCCGCACAAGAGAAAAACCAAAGCGTAAAACCCCTAATCGGGCGCAAAAACCAAAGAAATAAGGCCGAATTTTCAAATCACCCCATATAGGCAAGCACGAAAAAAAATACCCCTTCTTCAAAACATCAAACAGGGAGAAAAACAAGGCTACACTTTTCAAGCCGCCAAGTAGGAAGGGGAAAAAACAAATCCCGCTTTTTCAAACTCTTAGAAGAGAACGGGAAAGTAATCGTTCTTTTGAAACCGTCATACAGGAGTAAAAAAGTACCCGCTTACCAAGCCAACTCAAAAGGACAAAACAAAAAAGGTGGGTTTTGCTTTTTAGATGTCTCACAGGACAAAAAAATAAGCCCCGTTAAAAAAGCAATGAGAATTTAAACTATCGCAAAAGAGCGAGACCCAAAAATGTACTTCTTTAAACCGCCTCGATTCGGACATACAATAAGCGCAAGCGAGGTTGCCCCATCGCGCAATTCAATCCCTTCACATCGTTGCTCGAGATCGGTTTCGATATTGAGCAAAAAGCGAAAACCCGACCGCTGCGATCAAGAGTATGGAACCCGCCAATGAAATGGCTTTACCCGTCCTTACGATGGGGGGGTCAAATTGAAATACCAAGGTATGCGTACCAGCGGGTACCCAAAGTGCCCGCAATACATAATTCGCTGCGAGATAAGGAACGCCGCTGCCGTCGATAGTCGCTTTCCAGCCAGCGGGATAGTAAATTTCCGATAACACGGCGAACTGGGGTGTGCTCGCGCTGTATGTGTATACCACTTTGTCGGGGGTGTAGCGCTTTAAAAAAATGGTATCGTTCGGGTGTGTGATCCATGTACTCGGCTTATAGGTATTGAATTTTTCGGTGTTAAATTTCTGTTGTACAACGGCATAATCTCGGGTTTGTAAGGTATCCAAAGCAGCGAGTGCAGCGTCGGCATCCTTTACGTAGGTGACGCCTTTTACAAACCACGCGTTGCCGTTGGCTCGGGTATTTTTAATCACCTTGCGCGTGCCTTTCCCGTCGGCTGTGATGATATACTTCGCATTGAGCATATCGATCACCTGCTGGTTGCCCTTGGCGATTTGAAAATCGTATAGCTCTTGATATTTTCGCAATTTGGCAGCGTGGCAGCCGCCGAGGGATTTAAAATAATAGGACGTAGACGGGTCGGTCATGGTATTTACGGCCGAGTTTAAAACGCGAAAGTTCGAGCTGTCTTTCAGAATCCGATCTTCAATAGCGGTTTTGGGAAAGGGATTCCCATAGACTTTTTGGGAGACGAAATTGCCCGCGTTCAAGTACCGCCTGTCCACCGGCCAGAGATCGATCAGAATGAGGGCTGCCAATAAAAACAAACTCAGATCGTAGTTTATTCGCTTCTTCGAGAATAGGTAGAGAACCAGTACGGCCACGGCTACGAGCGCAAAGGATCGAATCGCGTCAGCCCGAAAGAGGGACAGTCGGTCGGCGCGTATGGCAGCTTGTAAAAAAGCGGGAATCTGGGGGTCGATCGCTTGGTTTTTAAAACTGAATAAGCTCGGTCCCAACAACAGTAAAAAAGCGATTAGGCCTAGGACAATGCTTGCGGAATACCGTAAAGCCCGCCGCCTTTCAGCTGGCGCAGTTCGGGTGGAAAAGAAATGCCGTAAGGCGACGAACCCGAGTAATGGAGCGATCAATTCAAAGAGGATGAGCAGCGAGGCTACCACTCGAAACTTATCGTAGAGCGGAAAATAATCGATGAAGAAGTCGGTGAGCAGTGGGAAGTTTTTGCCCCAAGCCAATAAAATGCTCAAGACTGCGCCTATGGCCAGCCACCACTTGAACCTATCTTTCACCAGGAACAAACCCAAGACAAAGAGAAAGATGACCACGGCCCCTTGGTAGGCAGGGCCGAGCACAAAAGGTTGGTCGCCCCAGTAGGTGGGTATGGCTCGCAAGAAGTAATCAGCTGCAGCCGGCGCGACATTTTTTTCGCTGAGTGCTCGGCGCAGGTGGGGTTTGGATTCAGGGGCTTCGTAAGAGGAACCGCCCATTAAATTGGCGATGAGCAAATTGAATGTTTCCATCTTACCGTAGCTCCATTGGGTGATATAGCCTCTTTCCAGACCTTGGGTCTGGTCTTTTGTATGGTGCGTCAGCTCGGATTTTCCCCTTGTACTATATGGGCTATATTGTCGTATCGCGAGTATGGGCGTCGCATTGACAGCTAGGGAGATAAAGACGGCAGCCGCCAGAATTCCGATGATCTTAGCAAAGGGCTTCCAGGCCCTCGTTCGGACGAGGTGGATGGCTTGAATAACGATATAAATGCCCATTAACAGGAACATATAATACGTCATCTGAGGGTGATTGGCATATATATTTAAAGAGAGAAATATCGTCGTGAGCAGGAATCCGAGGATATACTTTTTTCGGAAGAGCATGAGCACACCCGCGACTGTAGGCGCAGTGTACGCTATGGCGATCACTTTCCCATTGTGACCGGCGGCTATGATAATGATAAAATAGGTGGAAAGCGAAAAAGCCAGCGAGCCGATGGCAGCCAACTTGGGTTCTATGCGCAAACCGAGCATCAATATGTAAAAACCCAATAACAGGATAAAGAGGTAATCAGCGGGCTGGGGCAAGAACCGCAGCGCTTTATCGAGATGGGAAATCACATTGTTTTCATCCTTGTACTTTGCGCTTAAAAAATAAATGGGCATACCGCCAAACATCGAATCAGTCCACAGGGAAGATCGGCCGGTTTTTTGCTCGTAATCCCGCACCTCTTTGGTGCTTCCCATATAGTTAACCGTATCGGGTTGATACAGCTTTTTTCCGTGAATGATGGGAATGGCGTATAGAACTGATAAAACGACAAAGCAGAACAGTACGAAAATGTGGAACAATCCGGATCGGCGCATTTTCAACTTTAGTCTACTTCCTCAAAATCTACGTATTCACCCACAGGCTTTTTCATCTTCACCCCTCGGTTATTGGGACTGGGCCTCGAATCGATAATCGTCTCGCCTTCTTCATATTTGCGATAGGGGTGTCGCTGGGCATTTTGTGCTTTTTTTGCAATTTGTCGAATAAAAAAGCGAAGTGAGGCGGGAATCCAAATCCGCCTCGTGTAGTATAATATCGAGATAACCGCCAAAACGATTAAAAAAAATGCTGTCATCACGCCCCCATTCTTATTTTTCAAAGGTACGAAACCCAATCGGTTTTTGTACGGGAATCGGCTATCGCCTTGGATGGGCTCGGATCGTATGGTAAGGGCCTGTTTTCAAGCCTGCTTTTGAAAGGGTATAGCACCTTAATTTACCGATAATCCGAGTGGTTTCTCGAATCTTTTCACAGGTAGTGCAACAGCCTTCCCTTTTATCGACTTCTCCACGACATGGAATTGGGCATTTGCTTGCGACAATCACGTGGTTGTTCTTCATAGCGGGTATCCAATTTCAATATTCCATCAGCGGGTTTTTGGTAAAAGCTCGGATTTGAGCACAGTGGAAGCCCGGTCTTTTTTTTTGTAAATTGCGATCGTTTTTTTAGATGCATTCGATGAACATAGCTGTGATCGGTACGGGTTACGTGGGTTTGGTTTCGAGCACTTGTCTGGCAGAAACGGGCAATTGTGTAAGCTGTGTAGATATAGATGAAGAAAAAGTCGCCCTGATGCAACGCGGTGAAGTCCCGATTTACGAACCCGGTTTAGAAGCGCTTTTCCATCGAAATATCGAGCAAGGTCGGTTGCATTTCACCACCGATATGGCCGCTTCCATACGGGAAGCTGAAATTATTATGCTCGCGCTGCCCACACCGCCCAACGGGGATGGTTCGGCCGACCTTTCCCATATTTTACAAGTAGCTGGCGATTTGGGAAGGGCTATACACTCGTATAAAGTCATCGTAGACAAGAGCACGGTTCCAGTGGGCACCGCCGAATGGGTAAGGAAAACCATAGCGAAAAGTGCAACCGTGGATTTCGATGTGGTTTCAAACCCCGAATTTTTACGCGAGGGTTTTGCCGTAACAGATTTTATGAAGCCCGATCGGATCGTTATAGGCGCCTCGTCCACCAAGGCTGCCCGCATCATCCAGCGTTTGTACAAGCCTTATGTAGCGCGTTCAGAACAGCTCATTGTAATGGACGAAAAATCGGCTGAGTTGGCGAAATACGCAGCCAATTCCTTTTTGGCCACCAAAATTACATTTATGAATGAACTGGCCAATTATGCGGAACGGGTCGGTGCGAATGTGGATAAAATCCGATTGGCTTTGGGTGCTGATGCGCGTATCGGCAAACGCTTCCTCTGCGCAGGAATCGGCTTTGGCGGTAGCTGTTTTCCCAAAGATGTAAAAGCGTTGATCAAATCGGGCAGGGAGGCGCGGTTTGATTTCAAAATTCTGAGCGCCGTCGAGGGGGTTAATGCGCGTCAGCGGCTCGTCCTCGTCGATAAGATCACAAAGCACTTCGACGGCGATATTTCCAAGCTGAAAATAGCCGTATGGGGACTGGCATTTAAGCCGGATACAGACGACATCCGAGAGGCAGCTTCACTGTACATGATTGAAAAACTATTGGAGTGCGGCGCCAGGGTGGCGGCTTATGACCCAGTGGCTATGAAAAACGCAAAAAAACAGTTGGGCGACCGAATCGATTATGCCAAAGGCATGTACGGTGCCTTGGGAGATGCGGATGCCTTGGTCGTCGCTACGGAGTGGTCGGTATTCAGCACGCCCGACTTTGCAAGGGTTAAAAACGCGATGAAAAAACCGCTGCTGTTCGACGGGCGAAATATCTACGATCCAGCTGAGATGGAAGACTGGGGTTTTACCTACTACAGCATTGGGCGCAAACCCGTATTGTCTTGAAAGTACTGGTTACCGGGGCGGCAGGGTTTATCGGGTTTCACTTGGTCAAGCGGTTGTTGGCGGCGGGTTGCGAAGTGTTGGGCCTCGACGAGCTCAATGCGTATTACAATCCACAGCTCAAATGGGATCGGCTCACGCAGCTGGGCATTGCACATCCCCCCACCTCAGGTAAACCGATTGAAAGTGCGCATTACCCGGGTTTTACATTCGTAAAGGATTCATCGACAGATATATGTGCCGTCAAACGGGTTTTTGAGCACCGTGCCTTTGACAAGGTTTGCCAGCTGGCAGCGCAGGCTGGTGTGCGTTACAGCTTGGAAAACCCAGATGCCTATGTGCAGCGCAACTTGCTGGGTTTTTTCAACGTCCTGCAAACTGCGGCGGATTGCGGCTGTAAGCACTTTGTCTACGCCAGCAGCAGCAGCGTATACGGGGCTAACCGTCGAGTTCCCTTCGATGTGTCGCAGCCGGTGGACAAACCGCTGAGCCGGGATATGACTTATATCGATGACGCCGTAGAGGCTACTTATCGCATTTTGTCTCGGCAATCCAAGTCCGATTACGCGATTTACAACATCGGAAAGAGCGATCCGGTGGATTTGGTAAAGCTCATCGAGGCGCTGGAGAAAACTTTGGGAAAGCGAGCTATAAAAGAGATGAAACCGATGCAGCCAGGGGATGTGTACCAAACACACGCCCATGTGGGTCAACTGATGAAAGACTACGGATACAAACCACAAACACCGCTAAGCGTAGGTGTACAGCATTTTGTGGATTGGTATTTGACATACCACCAGCTGAGATGGGTTCGCTGCGTTGTAATCGCCCCTTTGCGGGTTTGCCCACAGACGCATATTACAGACCCCTCGTCGCATACCACAGGGGTTAAGGATGTATTCAAAGATTTTTTACTCTCCGCAATTAGCGGTATTTTAGATTCGTGAATCAGGAGGACATACGCAAAAGCATAGTGATAACCGGTGGGGCTGGCTTTATCGGTTCCCATGTGGTACGCCGATTTTTGAAAAACTATCCGGGATACCAAATCACCAATCTCGACGCCTTGACATATGCGGGGAACTTAGAAAACCTATCGGATGTACAGCACGCTGAAAACTATCATTTTGAGAAATGTGATATTCGGGACTTCGACGGGGTGCAGCGGGTTTTTCAAAAGCGCAAACCCGATGCGGTTATTCATTTGGCAGCGGAGACCCATGTAGATCGTTCCATCCAAAATCCCCGTGCATTTGTGGAGACCAATGTGGTGGGCACCGTCAACTTGTTGAATGCCGCTCGCTTCTTGTGGAAAGAATCCCCTGCGGGCAAACTGTTTTACCACATATCCACGGATGAGGTATATGGCTCATTGGGGGCTAAAGGTGCTTTTACAGAATCCACACCTTGCGATCCCCGGTCCCCTTATGCTGCCTCTAAAGCCGCTTCCGATCAGCTGGTGCGCGCATACGGCCATACATTTAATTTGCCCTTTGTCATCAGCCACTGTTCGAATAACTACGGTCCGAATCAGTTCCCGGAAAAGCTGATCCCGCGCTTTATATACAATATTCAGCATGAAAAACCGCTGCCGATTTACGGCGATGGCAAGCACATTCGAGACTGGCTCTATGTCGGCGACCACGCGGGGGCTATCGACCGGGTTCTTCACCGGGGAACAGTAGGAGAGAGCTATAACATTGGAGGCGGTAATGAATGGCCGAATGTCGATTTGGTGTATTTGCTCTGTGAGCTGATGGATGAAAAGCTGGGAAATGCAGCGGGGCGCGCAGCGGGGCTGATCGAATTTGTGAAAGACCGTCCGGGACACGACAGGCGTTATGCGATCGATGCTACAAAAATCAAATGCGAATTGGGGTGGAAGCCCGCCGTTACATTTGAGCGGGGATTGTCACAGACGATAGACTGGTATACGGCTCATAAAGCCTGGATCGATGGTGTTATGTCTGGTGCGCACCGACGACTCTGTACCGGATCATACCGCGATGAAATATGAAGGGAATCATTTTGGCCGCTGGATCGGGTACGCGTTTGTATCCGTTGACGGTAGCGGTGAGCAAGCAATTGATGCCGGTTTATGACAAACCGATGATCTACTATCCGCTATCGGTTTTGATGCTGGCCAAAATCCGTGAAATACTATTGATCACCACAGCTGCAGATGCCGACAGCTTTAAAAAAATCCTGGGAGATGGCAGCCAGCTGGGCTGTCGGTTCTCTTATGCCGTGCAACCCAAATCAGAAGGGCTGGCACAAGCGTTTCACCTCGGTGCAGATTTCATAGGCTCAGACAGCGTCGCTTTGATTTTGGGGGACAACATTTTCTACGGTTCCACCCTGTCTCGGCTTTTGCAATCCAAATTAAATCCGAAAGGGGCTACGATTTTTGCCTATCCCGTATCGGATCCGGAACGCTATGGTGTGGTGGAATTCGATCCGTCGGGCAGGGCGATTTCACTAATGGAAAAACCCAAAAATCCGAAGTCCAAATTCGCGGTTCCCGGTTTGTACTTTTACGACAACCAGGTGGTGGAAATCGCTGCACGGATCGAGCCGAGCGCGCGCGGAGAATACGAGATTACGGATGTGAATAAAGCGTATTTACAAAAGGGTGAGCTGGATGTAGGGGTACTGGACAGGGGAACGGCCTGGTTGGACACGGGTACCTTTGATTCGCTGCATGCGGCGGCTGAATTCGTACGGGTAATCCAAAAACGTCAAGGCTTGAAAATCGGCTGCATTGAAGAAGTGGCCTATCGCTGTGGTTTCATCGATAGGAACCAATTGCGCAACCTGGCCAAACGCTATGGAAAAAGCGGTTACGGGAACTACTTAACAGGCGCAGTGTTCACCTAGGGCAAAGACAAAAAAGGATAAATGGGCAAGGAAAATCGGCAGGCGCACCGCCCGAAATAAATGCACGACAAAGCGGTCTCAGCGCCCAACCCAAGCCAAAAAAGACTGGATTCTCAAACCCCCAACCGGGTACGAGAAATAAACCCTTTTTTCAGACGTCCCATAGGGACGAAAAATAATACCCGCCTTTTCAACCCTGCACAGCAGTGCCGCTGGAACACAGCACAGACAAGCACAAAAAACAGGACTGGACCTTTATCGGGCTACTATAACCATGCGGAGATAAAAACGAGTTCCCGCTTTAGACTGATTCCGTTTGATTTACAGCATAATAGGCCTTTTCTAACCCGAATACAGCACAGGGACAAAAAAGTGAGCTATCCTTCCAAGCGACCCCATAAGGATAAAAGTCAAAAGATAGGCCCCGCTTTCAGATCATCCCATACAGGACAAATACCAGAAAAATAATACGCCTTTCTAAACCGCCAATCGGGAACGGAAATAACCCCTTTTTAAACCGACCCAAAAGATCAAAAGAAAAACGCCGCTTTTCAAACCAACCCATACAGCGCAAACACAAGAGTCCCGCTCTTCAAAACGTCACACAGGAATAAAAAATAACCCCG
>JBAJNK010000079.1:0-10691 GCA_036881805.1 Flavobacteriales bacterium | reverse complement strand
TTTCAAACCACCACACGGGGATCGATAAATAACAAAAATCAGTAGGGCGCACCCCGCTCGATAAAGCTGTCGCAGTCTCGGATAAGAAACAAAAAACAACCCCTATCTTCAGATCGACTTACGGGGAGAAGAAAAAAACAAGCGCCTTATTCAAATCATCACATACGGACAAACGCTAAAAACAGCCGACTTTTCAACCCCTCACAAAAGGGGCAAAACCAAAAAATATCCCGCTTCTCAAGCTGCCGACTGGGAACAAAAAAATATCGACTTTTTAAACGACTCTCACAGAAAAAAATCAAAAAAGCCCCCTTTTTTCAAGTTGACCCACAATACAAATACCGAAAAGAGGCAAAAGGAGAAAAACAAAAACTGCCGCCCTCAGACCGCCGGCCGAAAATACCCTCTTTTTAAATCGCCATGCGCATAAAAATACCGAAAAAAGCCCCGCTTTGCAAACCGCCGTACAGGGCAGAGACAAAAAAACAAAGCCTTGCGCCTTCAGGCCATTCCCCACACAGCACAAACACCAAAAAACAAAGCCAAACCTTAGGTCGACCCATTATGGACAAACACCAAAAAACAACCCTGCTTTTCAAACCACCACACACAGATAAGAACAAAACAGAATTGAGATTTTGCAACTGTCAAGTCAACTAAGGGCGAAAGACAAAGGAGCAAGTGCCCTTTCAAACGTCCCGCAGAAACGAAAAAACAAATCTCCCCCCATTCAAGCCATATAGTTTATACACAAGCCATTGAATTCGGATAAGGGTCCCCCAAAGCAGAGATTAAGCCTTCGTACATGTTTTTTATAATAATTTTATAGATGATAATCTTGACTCGATCTAAATAATAATTAGATTTGCCTAAAATAAAAATTCAAACTGATGAAAAGCTATTTAAATTACCTGATTCCCATACTTTTTACCACGACGGTTGTCCTACGGGCGCAAGGCGCTGCGCTCGAGGGCAGGGTTACCGATGAACACGAGCAACCCATACCCGCTGTGATCCGCATAAAGGAGCTCAAAAAGGGTGTCGATTGCAATTTTGATGGCTCATACCGCATTTCAGCCATCCCATCGGGCACTTTTACAGTGACGATAAGCAGTTTGGGCTACTTGTCAAAGTCGAAGCAGATCCGCTTTGCGGATGGAAAAACCTATGTTTTCAACGCACGACTAAGGGAAGACAGCCGGCAACTCAACCCGGTGGTCGTAACCGGATCGAGAGAGCGCATCAACCGCAAGAAGTCACCGGTAATTGTAAATGTCATTGGCAAACAAACACTCGACCAGATTCAAGCGGTCAGCTTGGGGGAAGGCATCGACTTTCAACCCGGCTTAAGATATGAGGATAATTGCCAAAATTGCGGATTCAGTCAGTTGAGAATGAATGGATTAAGTGGAAGTTATACACAAATTTTGATAGACAGCAGACCGATTTACAGCGCTTTGGCAGGGATTTACGGTTTGGATCAAATCCCGACGACTATGATCGATCGAATCGAAGTGGTCAGTGGTGGCGGCTCTTCCCTATACGGTGGAAATGCCATTGCCGGAACGGTCAATATCATTACCAAAGACCCGATTGTAAACGGCTTTCAAATCAAAACCAACACGGCTTTGACGGACGGAGCGCGATCGGATAACAACGTCTCTTTTTCCACTTCCACAGCCAGTGATGAACTCGACTTGGGTGCTTATTTTTACGGGAATTTCCGCCGGCGAAGTTGGTGGGACGCCAATAACGATCAATACTCTGAAATACCTGAACTTCACAATAACTCCTTTGGTTTCAACTCTTATTATAAGCCCGGAGACCGAAGTAAGCTGAAACTCGAAAGTCACTTTATCGACGAGTTTAGAAGAGGGGGAAACAAATTTGATCAACCGCCGCATGAAGCAGATATAGCCGAGCAGTTAGACCATAGCATTTACGGAGGCCAATTGAGTTACGAATTAAACTCAAAAGATCAGACAAACCACTATTCCGCTTATGTATCAGGCCAAGCCGTAAACAGAAAGAGTTATTACGGCGGGGGTCAAGACCTGAATGCTTATGGCCGGACTAATGACGTCTCGACAATAGGAGGCTTTGAATGGAATAAAAGATTTCACAACGTTTTGAATGACGAGGCCGCTTGGGTTTCCGGCCTAGAGACCGACTATGAAAAAGTAAGAGATAAAATGTCCGCATACGAAAGATCCAATGATCAAAAAGTATGGAACACGGGGATTTATTCACAGCTCGATTTTCAACCGATAAAAAAACTAAAAGCCTCGATCGGCGCACGCTTAGACTGGGTGCACGTCAACGGCGACTACCTACTCGGAGAAATAAAGGATCACACCGATTATACTACGACTGAACTGAACCCGAGAATTAACTTACTCTACGCCTGCTCAGACCACCTCAGGTTTAGAACCGCTTATGCAAGAGGATTTAGAGCGCCGCAAGCATTTGACGAGGATTTGCATGTGGAACAAGTAGGCGGAGAACAGTCATTCATCATGCTGAGTAAAGACTTAAAGCCTGAACATTCGGATAGTTTCACCGCTTCCGTCAACTGGGATCACGCCACCGATGGGTTTTATACGGAAATCTTACTCGAAGGCTTTTATACCCAAATAAACGATCCGTTAATCAATGAGCCCGTCGAAGAAAAAGAAGATTATCGACTGGTGCAAAAGCGCAACGGAAGCGGAAGTTATGTGTCGGGCTTGAATTTCAGAATCGACAATTCGTTTCATTCACGGGTGCAAACCCAGATTGGGCTCACTTGGGAAACCGCTCGTTACGATAAACCGGAAGAAATCTTAGAAGCGCCTGATGGATTTAAACTCGTTGACGGCATTTCAAGCTCAAAGAAAATTATGAGAACGCCCAATCTATATGGTTACTTTACAGCCAATTGGGGAATGTCGCACCACATCGATATGAATCTTTCAGGCGTTTATACGGGTTCCATGGTAGTACCCTATGAGGGTGGTGGCACATTTCGAGGTGGGGATGCGCGTTTTTTCAATAGTCCCGAATTCTTTGAACTCAACACCAAGATCAATTATCGGTTTCAGCTGAGCGGCGATTATTCAGTTAACCTGAGCGGCGGTATTCAAAACCTGTTTAACAGCTATCAAGAAGAGTTCGATACCGGACCCAATCGGGCTTCGACCTTCATTTACGGCCCCAGCCGCCCGCGCACCTTCTTTATCGGAATAAAAATCGGGAATTTGGATTAAAAATTTCACCATTAAAAAAAATGATCTGTCTTTACTGATTGCACCCCGAATATGCTATATACTTGCACCGTTCTTCAAAAATTTAAAAGCCATGAAAAGATCAATTGGTGTCGTGATCTGCCTTTTATCCCATATTTGGGTATATGCACAAAGCGCGAAACTAACCGGTACAATACAAGATGAAAACCACAACCCCCTACCTGTTACTTCCATATTTATTCGATCCCTTAACACGGGGATCCAAGCGGGTGAAAACGGCTCGTACACCCTGGCCCATATCCCGCTGGGAACTTATACAGTTAGCGTGCAAATGACGGGGTACCACACTTTTACAAAAACCATTCACCTCAAGACGGCCAGAACGTATCGCCTCGATGCCTATTTGAAGCCGGATACCCAGGAACTAGAAGAAGTGGTCGTAACCGGATCGAGGGCGCGCACCGACCGCCAAAAGTCGCCGATGGTTGTAAAGGTTATCGGTAAGCAAACCCTCGATCGCGTTCAAGCGGTCAGCTTGGGGCAAGGCATCGACTTTCAGCCCGGCTTAAGATACGAGGATAATTGTCAACTCTGTGGCTTCAGTCAATTGAGAATGAACGGATTAAGCGGAGATTATACCCAGATTTTAATAGACGGTAGGCCCATTTTCGGTCCTTTATCCGGTTACGGATTGGATCAAATCCCGGCGGTTGTGATAGACCGCATAGAAGCCGTGAGCGGGGGTGGGTCTTCACTCTACGGACGAAATGCCATTGCCGGTACGGTCAACATCATTACGAAGCAACCCGTAATTGACGGATTTCAAATTAAAACCCATACGGCTTTGACAGACGGAGAACGATCGGATGACAATATCTCTTTTGCCGCATCTACGGCAGACGATCACCTCAATACAGGCGGGTATTTTTACGGGAATTTCCGCCGGCGAAATGGGTGGGACGCCAATGGCGATCAATACTCCGAAATACCGAAATTATCAAACCATTCCTTTGGTTTCAATTCTTATTACAAACCCGGAGACCGAAGCAAAGTCAAACTCGAAAGTCACTTTATCAATGAATTTAGAAGGGGCGGTACCGATTTTGGAAAAACACTGAATGAATCGGAATTCGCCCTGCAACTGAAACATCAAATCTACGGCGGTCAGTTGCGCTATGAATTGGACTCCAGAGACCAGACGAACCACTATTCCGCTTACCTCTCGAGTCAAACGGTTTACAGAAAAAAGGATGTACACAAAAGAATGGTGATGCAATCCATGGAGAAACCCATGTCGGGAATGAAATCCATGTCGGGAATGAAGCCCATGGATATGAATATGTACGACAGGGCCCGCAGTTTTTCTGGAATCGGCGGGCTTCAGTGGGATAAAACATTTCACCGCGTTTTGCACGACCGAGCCGCTTGGATTTCGGGTGTAGCGGTGAATTGCGACAAGCTGAAATTAAAATACAGTCACAAAAAGGATACCGACCCAAAAAAGGACGATCAAAAAGTTTGGAATACGGCCATTTATTCCAGGTTTAGCTTTAATCCGATTGAGAAATTAACCACTTCAATCGGTGCGCGTTTGGACTTAGTCAGCGTTACAAACGACTATCTCTTCCAAGACGACACCGAGAGGCAAACCGATTATTCCACCGGTGTGCTGAGCCCAAGGGTTAACTTGCGCTATGACTTCTCAAACCACCTGAGATTGAGGACATCATACGCAAGCGGCTTCCGGACACCGCAAGCCACCATCCTGATGATGATCGACGATACACCAGCGGGTAAAAATTTAAAAACGGAAAAATCCGACAATTTGACCGCTTCCTTCGATTGGGATCACACCAGTTCCCGACTCTATACGGAAATTCTCTTAGAAGGCTTTTACACCCAAATAGATCACCCATTTATAACCGAGCCACAAGATAATGACGACTATCTTTCAAAGGTAAAGCGCAACGGTAGCGGCGCTTACGTTTCGGGAATTAATTTTAGAATCGACAATTCTTTCGATCAAAAAATCCAAACCCAAGTGGGAATCACCTGGCAAGCCGCTCGCTATGACAAACCGGAAGAAATTTTAGACAGAGAAAAAATCACCGAAGGGGGTATTTCAAGCAGCAAAAAAATCATGCGGACGCCCAATCTATATGGTTATTTTACAGCACATTACGAAATTTCAAACCGTTTTAGCTCAGACCTCTCCGGGGTTTATACAGGCTCCATGGTGGTACCTTATTACGGCGGCGGTGAGCTGTGGAATGGGAAAGCGCGTTTTTATGACAGTCCGGAATTCCTCGAACTCAACGCAGCGCTCAATTATCACGTACACCTCACTGCGGACCACGAAGTCGACTTGCGCGCGGGTATTCAGAATATTCTTAACAGCTACCAGGACAATTTTGATAGCGGACCCAAGCGTTCTAATTCCTTTATCTATGGCCCTTACCGCCCCCGCACTTTCTTTGTCGGTATAAAAATCGGAAATTTGGGCTAAATTTCGATATATGCGCATCGATATCATAAGCATTTTGCCGGAATTGCTCAAAAGCCCATTCTCCGCTTCCATCTTAAAAAGGGCGATCGACAAGGGCTTGATACAGGTACAGCTACACGATCTAAAAGACTATGCCATCGGCAAATCCAAACGGGTGGATGATTATGCCTATGGCGGTGGCGCCGGCATGGTGTTGATGCCGGAGCCGTTAGACAAAGCCATCTCAAAGCTAAAGGCCGAGCGAAATTACGATGCGGTCATCTACCTGACGCCCGATGGGGAACCCTTAGACCAAAAGCGCTGCAACCAGCTATCCCTGCAAAAAAACTTAATGCTGATTTGCGGCCATTACAAAGGCATTGACCAGCGCATCCGAGAAATGCACATAACGCGTGAAATTTCAATTGGGGACTACGTACTGAGCGGCGGTGAACTGGCCGCCGCTGTATTGTCCGATGCCCTTATACGGCTTATTCCCGGTGTTTTAAACGACGAGACCGCCGCCCTTTCCGATTCTTTTCAAGACGCGCTGCTCGCCCCCCCGATTTATACCCGTCCAGCAACGTACAAGGGAAAGTGCGTGCCCGAAGTGTTGCGATCTGGAAACTTTACTAAAATTCAACAGTGGCAGCACGAACAGGCGGTCAAACGCACCGAGGCGCGCCGACCCGATCTCTTGCGAGAAGACATGTGAATTTTGGCAGCAGAAAAAATAGCTATCTTTGCAGCCATAACCGCAACACAAAAGGCATGGATGCTTTACTCAAACACGTTCAAGACACTTTTATCGAGAAAAGAGATATTCCGAAATTTGAAGCTGGAGACACCCTTACCGTATATTACGAAATCAGAGAAGGCAACAAAACCCGAACCCAATTTTTTCGTGGAATAGCCATCCAAAAAAGGGGTAGCGGCGCTACCCAAACCTTCACGATTCGCAAGATGAGCGGTATGTTCGGCGTGGAGCGTATCTTTCCGATCAACCTGCCCAGCATCCAAAAAATAGAGGTGAACAAGCGCGGTAAAGTGCGCCGCGCCCGCATATTCTATTTGAGAAACCTAAACGGTAAGCGCGCCCGCATCAAAGAACGAATGATGTAATTCTAGCTCACTGTACGAGCGTTTAAAGGAGTTTGGCTGCGCGAATCACTCCATTCTCCTCGCTGAGCTCGGGGTGTAAATCGATTAAATAACCGTATCTTTGCCCGCATCCGCTCTGCGGAAGCAATGCATTGGGTTCGCCTAGTATCGCACCCGGCAGTACAAAACAGCGCATGCAGCTAAGGCCTGACAGCCTCTGTTTATCCGCGAGATCAAAATGCCTTCGGGGTGTAGCGTAGCCCGGTTATCGCGCCTGCTTTGGGAGCAGGAGGCCGCAGGTTCGAATCCTGCCACCCCGACTACTGTGTAAAAAGCTGTTTTTAGGCTATTAAAGCAATTCACCAATACGCTTATCCCCTATCCCAAGTGCCGATTTCTGTGTTTAAAATCCAATATGTGTCACATTTCCGTCCTGGTAGTTTTAATGGAAAAGACTACAACGCGATTTGAAGCCGCAGTAAACAACCTCAAATCCGATATGGATCCAGGTCCCGTGTCATTGATTCTAAGTTTAATGCTTGGGATTCCAAACTAAGTTTTTTGCTTTGGTTCATCGGTACGCTAGCTGCCTTAGCTACAATACTAAAGTTTGTGGGTTGAGACCCAAATCCCCAAAGGCGGGACGCATTCCGAAAGATCGAACTGCCATACAAAATGTGGGACTAATGGCCCCGCTAGGAAAAAGAATCCAAACACTGTATTCTTCCAAAAACTAGTAGATTTGAGCAGAAGGGTTAATCCGACCTCGTGAAATTGAGAATTCACTTATTGATTTTATCGATCGGCCTGTTGTCCCATAAGGGATTGGCACAACATAGCGTCTCTGGAAAATTTATCGATCAAGCCCACCGACCCGTCCCCTACTTAGATGTAATCGCTTCCAGGGACGACAGTATCGCACGCGGAACCCTGACCGACTCGGCGGGCGTCTTTCGCCTGGCACTGCCCGATGGGACTTACACCCTAAGCGCTACCTTCTTGGGCAAAAAACTGTTTGAAAAACGCATCGATCTCACGCAATCCTTGGAGCTCGGCACCATTCAGGTCGATACCGATATGCAGCTGAAGGGGGTTTTGGTCAACACCCGAAAGAAGCTGATCGAACAAAAGGTCGACCGCCTGGTATTCAACGTGGCAAACAGCATAGCCGCCGCGGGGGGCGATGCGCTGGACGCCCTGCGGATCACACCGGGTTTACGCGTGCAAAACGATGCGATTTCCATGATCGGCAAAGAGCGCCTGCGCGTCATGGTCGATGGCCGCATCCTACATCTATCGGGTGAAGCCTTGACCGGTTTTTTGCAATCCATCTCTGCAGACGACATCAAGCGTATCGAAGTCATCACCACCCCCCCGGCCCGATACGAAGCCGAAGGCAACAGCGGGCTGATCGACATCGTCTATAAAAAGGGGCGAAAAAATGCCTGGAATGCCAACCTTAAGACTAATTATGCCCAAGCCAAGTATCCGAAATGGTTTCAGATCGGGACTTTTCATTACAACAAGGATAAATTATCCCTGGTCTCCCATGTCTATTGTGCAACGGGCTCTTCTCTTTCCACGATTGCGCATAAGTATTTCAAGAAGGATCAGACCTGGTCGAAAAAGCTGCTCTGGAAGTCTCATTTTCAACCTTATGTAAGTGGCCGAATAGCCTTAGACTACCTTTGGAGTAAGGCTTTTCTAACCGGCTTCGAATACACCGGTTCAAACGGTTGGCATAAGGGAAGCACAAGTGAGCGGACAAGCCTGCGAAACAATCTCACGGACGAGATTGACTCGGTCTTGGTCTCACATTCGAAATCCGACAGGCAATCTCCCATTCACACCCTTGAGTTGTACTCCGAATACAAACCGGGCGCTTCGGGTGAGAGAATAGCTTTAACCCTGGATTACTTTACGTATCACGAAAGAGACGATCAAAAATATGCTTTTGAAACGCATTGGGCTGATGATGCGTTGATCCCTGGCAGTCCTTATAAGGGTAAAAATTCAGATGATTTGAAGATCGAGAATTACACCGCAAAATGCGATGCAGCGCTACCACTGAAAAAGACAAAACTGGACTTTGGAGGCAAGTTATCCGATTCGAGTACCGACAATGAATTCCGCTCTTACGAATCAATGGACACCCATCACGCCGAAAACTCAGCCGATAAACAGAACGATTGTTTTGAGTACACGGAAAACATCGGAGCCCTTTACCTTTCAGCAGCCAGGTCCCTTAGCAAGGGATGGGACACCAAGTTGGGCTTGCGCTTGGAAAATACCCATACTCGGGGCTATTCCCATCAGTTAAAAAAGTCTCATACACATGACTATACCCGATTGTTTCCGACTTGTTATCTAACCTATGCGCCCGGTGCAGACAACAGCTTTGCGCTGGCTTACACCCGCCGAATAGCCAGGCCTTCTTTTGATGATCTGAATCCCGCTAAAACACGCACCGATGCCTATAGCTACGTAAGTGGAAATCCGCTTTTGCAGCCCGCCACCATCCAAAACCTTGAACTTTCCTTTACGCACAAGCAGTGGATAAATAAACTTTACTTTTCGAGGCGCTTGGATGATTTTAGTCAAATAGTCCGGGTTGACCCTGAGACTGATTCGACAGAATACATACCAGAAAATTATATAAACACCGCAGCTCTCAGACTGAAGGAGGATTATACCTTTACGCTAAGAGGTTGGCAAAGCACCAATACCATCGAGGTCTCTTATGCAAGAAATGAGCTAAAGGGAGGGTATTCCTTTATGCAGGAAAATAGCTGGCAAATGGACGCCCACTTCTCAACCCATAATGGTTTTACCTTAAACCGGGCTAAAACAGCTGTTTTCAGTGTAGATTTTTGGCTGGATTTCCCCACAAAGGGCGACTTGTATTCCATCCATCGATATAACAGCCAACTGAACTTCGCATTGCGCATTTTTTTTCTACACAAAGATCTGCGGCTCAACTTACGAGGCAACGACCTGTTTAAGACATATCGGGATTATGGGGTTGCATATGTAAATCACGTAAGGCGGGAATCTAAGAGTTACTATGAGAACAGAAATTTTAATATATCGCTGTCTTATCGATTTGGGAATCGAAATATTAAAATCAAACAGAGAAAGGCGGGAAATGAAGAAGAGCGGAATCGATTGTAAAATCTCTATGCATGAGATCGAGCTGCTGTACAAAATGCAGTTCCAATGCCACACCCATTGAACGAAGAACAGACGGGAGGTATGCATAAATATGGATTTCGATTAAAATTATGCATACAGAATTTTTTTTATCCATTTAAAAATCCATATACTTGAGCCGAAAAGTGAATGGAACTCAGTAAATTTGAGAAGGGTTGTATCGATCTCATTCACACAGCACCAAGCGAGGCAGGCGTACTCCAATGCCCAATTGTAAAGTTTGGGGAAAACCAAATCTATCACCATGAAAAATCGGAAACTGAAAAGCGCAGTGCGCAGCCTGCAGCAGGAAGAAGGCACAGCGCAGTTGGAAAAACTCGGTAGCGGTGAAATCCAAATCCTCAAAGGCGGGACGGGGCGCGAAACGCCAGATTGCAATGGCTACACCGTGTGTAATGGTTATTCTGTTGACCATGAAGAGAACTAAGATTCTCCTACCCTTAACTGCAAGCCGTCTGATTTAACAAATAAATGGAGATGGGTAAGGAGATAATATATCGACTAAAATGGATGTGTAAAACGTTGTTATACATGTAAAAATCCATATACTTGCAGCGAAAGAGCGGATGCGAGCCGGTGAAGAAGCGGACAAGTGAAACAATGATCTTATGGCTAGGTCTGCTAGCCCACAGTAGCATGGCACAACATAGCGTCTCTGGAAAATTTATCGA
>JBAJNK010000078.1:0-17939 GCA_036881805.1 Flavobacteriales bacterium | reverse complement strand
GATAAATTCAAAAACAGCCGCTTATACTTCCTTTTTATACTTTTTTTTATACTTTTTTATCCAAGCGGGTTGGGTGAGCACGGCGGTTGATGAGTATGGCGGTTGGTGAGCACGGCGGTTGATGAGTATGGCGGTTGGTGAGCACGGCGGTTGGATGTCGGTTAGAAACCCAGCTAAGGCGCATATAAATGCTAGGCTAGATCCGAATTATATTTGAGGCATTAAAAAAATACCGGCCTTGAGCCTTTTGTCTTTTTTCAAAAAACCCTACATTTGCGCCCCGCTTTTGAGAATGCGGTGTAAGTATGTAAGTGATGCCAACGATACAGCAACTGGTAAGAAAGGGTAGATCCAAAACCACGAGGAAGAGCAAATCAGCTGCTCTGCAATCTTGTCCGCAAAGGCGTGGGGTTTGTACGCGTGTGTATACCACTACGCCAAAGAAACCGAACTCGGCCATGCGTAAAGTAGCTCGGGTGCGCTTGACAAACGGAAATGAAGTAAACGCTTACATACCTGGAGAAGGGCACAACTTACAGGAGCATTCTATCGTATTGGTACGCGGTGGGCGGGTCAAGGATTTGCCCGGTGTGCGTTATCACATCGTGCGCGGTGCATTGGATACCGCAGGGGTTAATGGCCGCACACAGCGCCGTTCCAAGTATGGAGCTAAGAAGCCAAAGCGTTAATCGATAAGATGGCGGAAAAATGAGAAAGACGATAGCCAGGAGAAAGGCATTGTTGCCCGACCCCCAGTTCGAAGATACCCTTGTGACTCGCTTTGTCAATAGCTTAATGCTGCACGGCAAAAAGAGCCTCGCTTTTACGATCTTCTACGATGCGATTGAAATAGTAGCGGAGAGAAAGGCCGACGACGAAAAGACCGCTCTGGCGGTTTGGAAGGATGCTTTGGGCAATGTGATGCCCCATGTAGAGGTGAGAAGCCGTCGCGTGGGTGGATCGACTTTTCAAATTCCCATGCAAATTCGTCCCGATAGAAAGATTTCACTCGCGATGAAGTGGTTGATCAATTCTGCGCGTGCGCGCAACGAAGAATCCATGGCTTTGTGTCTTGCAAACGAAATTCTCGCTGCGGCCAAAGAAGAGGGAACAGCTGTCAAGAAACGCATGGATACACACCGTATGGCAGAGGCGAACAAAGCATTTTCGCATTTTAGATTTTAACCAGCGAACCGAGTCATGTCAGAAAGAGATTTGCAATTGCGCAGAAATATAGGTATTGCCGCGCACATCGATGCCGGTAAAACCACGACTACCGAGCGTATCCTGTATTATACCGGTGTGTCTCATAAGATGGGAGAGGTACACGAGGGTGCGGCTACCATGGATTGGATGGAACAGGAGCAGGAGCGCGGCATTACCATTACATCGGCTGCCACGCGTTGCGAGTGGGACTGCGGCGGTGAGAAGTATCAAATCAATATTATCGATACGCCTGGACACGTGGATTTTACCGTTGAGGTGGAGCGCTCGCTGCGCGTATTGGATGGTATGGTAGCCCTGTTTTCAGCTGTTGATGGGGTGGAACCCCAGTCCGAAACCGTTTGGAGACAGGCCGATAAGTACAGCGTGCCCCGCATTGGCTTTGTGAACAAGATGGATCGTCAAGGTGCGGACTTCTTTCATGTGTGCCGTCAGATACGTGAGCGCCTGGGCGGTAATCCGCTGCCCTTGCAGCTGCCCATTGGAGAAGAGGCGGACTTTCGCGGTGTGGTGGATTTGATTTCAAATCGAGCCATTATTTGGAATGAAGCAGATATGGGGATGGCTTATGAGGTGATTCCCATTCCCGATAACTTAAAAGAGGCGGTTAAAAAACACCGTTCCGAGTTGATCGAGGCGGTAGCGGAGTACGATGAAAACCTGTTGGAAAAGTTCTTCGAGGACGAGGGCTCCATCACCCCAGCTGAAATTACCGCGGCGCTGCGCGCCGCGACTATCCGCATGGATATCATCCCGATGTTTTGTGGATCTGCCTTTAAAAATAAGGGTGTGCAAGCCATGCTGGACGCGGTGGTTCGCTTTTTGCCCGCCCCTGCCGATATGGAAGCCATCGAAGGGATCGACCCGAAAACCGGCGACAAAATACGGAGAAAGCCACGTGAGGATGAGCCTTTCGCGGCTTTGGCTTTCAAGATTGCTACCGACCCCTTCGTGGGCCGCCTGGCATTTTTCCGGGTCTATTCCGGTAGGTTGGCAGCGGGCTCTTATGTGTGCAATACCCGTTCGGATAGGAAAGAGCGCATCTCTCGCATATACCAAATGCACGCCAACAAACAAAACCCAATCGATTCGATCGGCGCAGGCGACATCGGCGCAGCTGTGGGCTTTAAAGATATTAAGACCGGCGATACACTCGCCGATGAGAAGCATCCCATCGCCTTGGAGTCTATGGTATTTCCCGACCCGGTAATCGGTTTGGCCGTCGAACCCAAAACCAAGGCTGATGTGGATAAGATGGGCATTGCACTGGCCAAGTTGGCAGAAGAAGACCCTACTTTTCAGGTGCGTACCGATGAAGCGAGCGGCCAAACCATCATCTCAGGTATGGGCGAGCTGCACCTCGAGATCATATCGGATCGATTGAGGCGCGAATTTAAAGTAGCGGTAAACCAGGGACAGCCTCAGGTGGCCTACAAAGAAGCGATTACTAAGGCCATTTCCCACCGTGAGCTCTACAAGAAGCAGACCGGTGGCCGGGGTAAGTTTGCCGATATTATATTTGATATGAGCCCGGTGGAAAGCGGCGACAAATCCGGCTTGGCGTTCATCTCTGAAATCAAAGGCGGTAACATTCCAAAAGAGTTTATCCCTTCCATTGAAAAGGGCTTTAGACAGGCCATGAAAAACGGCCCGCTCGCCGGCTATGAAATCGATAACCTTAAAGTAGTGCTCAAAGACGGTTCGTTTCACCCGGTGGATTCCGATCAGCTCTCCTTTGAACTCGCTGCCAAGCTGGGTTTTAAAGAAGCGGCTCGAAAGGCCGCACCGGTAATACTCGAGCCCATTATGAAACTCGAAGTCATTACGCCTGAAGAAAACATGGGTGATATAGTGGGTGATTTGAATAGACGCCGCGGTCGGGTGAGCGGCATGGAAGACCGGGCGGGGGCCAAAGTGATTAAAGCGAAGGTTCCATTGGCTGAGACCTTTGGTTATGTCACCACCCTTCGCACGATTTCTTCTGGACGGGCTACCGCTACCCTGGAGTTCTCACACTATGAAGAAGCGCCTAACCATATAGCTGAGGAAGTAGTGGCAGCCGTCAGTGGCGTTCACGCCTAGATCGATTGAAGATGAGTCAAAAAATTAGGATCAAGTTAAAGTCTTACGATTACAATCTGGTGGATAAGTCTGCTGATAAAATCGTAAAAACGGTAAAGTCAACCGGCGCACTGGTAAGCGGCCCCATCCCTTTGCCGACCAATCGGAAAATCTTTACCGTATTGCGGTCGCCTCATGTAAATAAAAAGTCTCGTGAGCAATTCGAAGTCTCCGCTTACAAGCGCCTGATGGATATATACAGCTCTTCGAGTAAAACCATTGACGCTTTGATGAAACTCGAATTGCCGAGCGGTGTAGAGGTGGAGATAAAAGTGTAATACCACATTGAATTGAAAGCGATCAGATGTCGGGGATAATAGGAAAAAAAATCGGCATGACCAGCCTTTTTGACGAGGGTGGGAAAAATATTCCCTGTACCGTTATCCAGGCCGGCCCCTGTACGGTTACCCAGCTCAAAACCCAAGCGGTTGACGGTTACCGGGCTGTGCAACTCGGTTTTGATGACAAGCGCGAAAAGAATGTATCCAAGGCTTTGCAGGGCCACTTTAAAAAGGCCGACACCCGGCCCAAATATTGCCTTTCAGAGTTTAGCGATAGGCAGGGTCGATTTAAATTGGGAGACGAGGTTACCGTCTCGCTCTTTACACCCGGCGAGTTTGTCGATGTGTCGGGCATATCGAAGGGTAAGGGATTCCAAGGCGTGGTAAAGCGCCACGGATTTAGGGGCGTGGGTGAGCGAACGCACGGCCAACACAACCGCTTGAGAGCGCCGGGATCCATCGGAGCGGGATCTGACCCTTCCCGGGTATTCAAAGGGACGCGCATGGCGGGCCGGACCGGCGGAAAACGCGTTAAGGTAACCAACTTAAAGCTGTTTAAAATAGATACGGAAAAGAATTTATTGGTAGTCAAGGGAGCCGTACCCGGGCCCAAAAACGGATATCTGATAATCGAGAGATGGAATTAGAAGTATTGGATATAAAGGGGAAGGGAAGTGGAAAAAAGATTTCGTTGAAGGATTCGATTTTTGGTATCGAGCCCAACCCACACGCCATTTATCTCGATGTAAAACGCTACCGAGCAGCCCAACGCCGGGGTACGGCTAAATCCAAGGAGCGGGGCGAAATCACGGGAAGCACCCGAAAGATTAAAAGACAAAAGGGTACGGGCACGGCACGTGCAGGTAGTATCAAGAATCCGCTGTTTAGAGGCGGCGGCCGTGTGTTTGGCCCCCGACCGAGAAATTATGCCCATAAGCTGAACAAGTCTTTGGTAAAATTGGCTAAGAGATCCGCTATCAGCATCAAAGCAAAGGCAGGACAGATTGCGGTTGTCGAAGGGATTACATGGGATGTCCCCAGCACCAGAAGTTTTGTAAATGTGGTTCATTCGCTAAAGCTCAGCGATAAAAAGTTATTGTTCGTGTTGGGCGATTCAAATAAAAACGTATATTTGTCATCCCGAAATTTACAGGGCGTTAAGGTTGTAAATAGTACGGAATTAAGCACTTATGACATTTTGAACGCCCAAAATATCGTATTTGTCGAAGCAGCTGTATCGAAGATAGAACAACTGTTGGGTTAAATGGTAGTCATGGGCGTATTGATCAGGCCAATTGTTACGGAAAAAGCCAGCCGGGATGGCGAGATGAAGAACCGCTTTCACTTTCTCGTCGAACCCGCAGCCAATAAAATCGAGATTAGAAATGCGGTGGAGTCGCAATATGGTGTGACGGTTGATAAAGTGAGAACGCAGCGGTATAGGGGTAAAGGAAAGAGCCGCTTTACCAAATCGGGTGTGATAACCGGTAGGCACAACCACAGCAAAAAGGCGATCGTTGCGCTTGCTGAGGGAGATACCATCGATTTGTATAGCGATATATAGCAGTGGCAATGGGTGTAAAGAAATTAAAACCGAGCACACCGGGCCAGCGCTGGAAAGTGGCCAACACCTTTGTCGGTCTGACGACTGCCAAGCCTGAAAAGTCGTTGACCTTTGGAAAGATTAAATCTGGCGGTCGCAATGCGGTGGGTCGGATGACGATGCGCTACCGGGGCGGTGGCCATAAGAAGAAATATCGGATTATCGATTTTAAGCGGGATAAAGATGGCGTACCGGCTGTTGTAAAACACATTGCATACGATCCAAACCGAACGGCATTTATCGCGCTTTTGGCTTATGCAGATGGCGAAAAGCGCTATATCATCGCCCCAAACGGCTTGAAAGTCGGTGACGAGGTGGTTTCCGGGCAGGGAGCGCCCCCTGAAGTGGGCAATGCGCTGTTCCTATCGGCTATCCCCTTGGGCACCATTGTTTCGAGCATTGAACTGCGTCCGGGTCAGGGTGCCGTTATGGCTCGAAGTGCGGGTTCTTTCGCCCAACTGCTCGCACGTGACGGCAAGTATGCCACCGTCAAATTGCCTTCGGGGGAATCGAGGATGGTTTTGGTGCGTTGTAAGGCTACTATTGGCGTGGTTTCCAATTCGGACCACCGGCAAGAAATTTCCGGTAAAGCTGGGCGCCAACGCTGGAAGGGGCGCCGACCCAGAACGCGGGGTGTGGCGATGAATCCGGTGGATCACCCGATGGGTGGGGGCGAAGGACGGGCTTCGGGCGGTCATCCGCGTTCCAGAAAAGGAATACCGGCTAAGGGATACAAGACCCGATCTAAGAAGGCATCTGATGCCTATATCGTCGAAAAGAGAAAGAGATAATCAACTATGGCTCGATCCGTAAAAAAAGGGCCCTACATTTTCCGGAAACTGGAAAAAAAGGTGATGAATAACATTCGATCGGGTGAGAAGACCGTCATCAAAACCTGGTCCCGTGCTTCGATGATTTCGCCTGATTTTGTGGGTCAAACCCTAGCGGTTCACAATGGAAAACAATTTATTCCCGTATACATCACGGAAAATATGGTCGGTCACAAGTTGGGGGAATTTGCACCCACCCGTTCCTTCCGCGGGCATTCCGGTGCCAAGAACAAAGCGAAGAGATAATCTCATTCGGCATGGGGGCTAGAAAAAGGATAAGCGCTGCGCAGCGAACGCAAGCCAAAAAGGGTTTAACAGGAGCAAGGTTGCGGGCTGTGCCTAGCTCGCCGCGTAAAATGCGTTTGGTCACCGGCTCGATCAAAGGGCAAGGCGTGGCCGACGCCTTGGCTATTTTAAAGTATTCCAAGAGAGAAGCAGCTAAGCGCGTGGAAAAATTGCTGTTGTCGGCTATGGCCAATTGGCAGCGCAAGAATGCGGAAACTTCCATTGAAGCGGCCGATCTCTTTGTGAAGGAAATCCGCGTAGATGGCGCGAAGACACTCAAGAGAATACGGCCCGCACCCCAAGGCAGGGCACATAGAATAAGAAAGCGTTCCAATCACATAACCTTAATTCTCGGCGCGAGAAAAGCGGCAGAAACCGATTCATAATGGGGCAAAAGACAAATCCAATAGGCAATCGATTGGGAATTATCCGCGGCTGGGATTCCAACTGGTATGGGGGTGACGATTACAGCGATAGAATCGTCGGGGATTACAAGATCCGTCGCTACCTTTCCGCCCGCTTATCACAGGCGAGCGTTTCTAAAATTATCATTGAGCGTACCCTTAAGTTGATCACGGTTACCATTACCACTGCCCGGCCCGGTATCATAATTGGGAAGGGCGGTCAGGAAGTGGATAAACTCAAGGAAGAGCTGAAAAAGCTCACAGCTAAGGATGTACAAATCAATATCTTTGAAATAAAAAGGCCCGAGCTCGATGCCGTTTTGGTCTCAGCGAGTATCGCCCGGCAGATCGAGAGTCGCATCTCTTACCGCAGAGCGATTAAAATGGCCATTACCGCTGCCATGCGTATGAATGCTGAAGGCATTAAAGTTCAAATCTCAGGCAGGCTGAATGCGGCGGAAATGGCGCGAACCGAAACCTATAAGGAAGGCCGCATAACGCTCTCTACCTTCCGAGCTGATTTGGATTATGCGCTGACCGAAGCGCATACCACCTATGGGCGCATCGGGGTAAAGGTTTGGATTATGAAGGGTGAGGTATATGGTAAGCGCGAGTTATCTCCATTGGTAGGCCTGACGAAAAAAGGGAGCAATAAGCGGGGAAAAGCGATTCGGAAACGCGGCCGATAGCCGCTATGCAGGTGGTTAAAAGATAAGGTGATGTGGCAACCGAAAAGGGTTAGGTTTCGCAGGGTTCAAAAGGGACGCATAAAGGGAAATGCGGGCCGGGGCCACCTTTTGGTACAGGGTACTTATGGTATCAAAACCTTAGATGCTTCTCGGATTACCGCCCGTCAAATCGAAGCGGCTCGCATTTCGGCCACCCGGTACATGAAGCGGGAGGGGCAATTGTGGATTCGAATTTTTCCAGATAAGCCGATCACCCGTAAGCCGCAAGAAGTGCGCATGGGAAAAGGTAAGGGTGTCCCTGAATTTTGGGTGGCGCCCGTACGTCCGGGACGCATGTTGTTTGAAGTAGGGGGCGTGTCGGAAGCAGTGGCACGAGAAGCGCTGCGGCTCGCCGCACAAAAGCTTCCGGTGCGTACGCGGTTCGTCGTTGCGCCGGAGTTGGTCAATCCGAAATAAAGCGAGATGAAACAATCAGAGATCAGCGCTTTGTCACTAGAAGCGCTTCGGGATAAAATGGCGCAGTTGAAATCCGGTTACGACCGATTGAAGTTGACGCATGCCGTGACACCGATTGAAAAACCCATGCGATTGCGCGTGCAGCGCAGGACCCTAGCGCGTTTGGCTACTGAACTCAGAAAAAGACAATTGAAAGCGGCAGACTAAATCGTTCACAATGGAGAGGAATGCGAGAAAGGTAAGGATCGGTATCGTTACCGCAACCAAAATGGATAAATCCATCGTGGTCTCTGAAACCGAAAAAGTGAAACATCCCTTATACGGCAAGTTTGTGACGAGTAAGACGAAAAAATACGTCGTGCACGATGAGAAAAACGCTTGTCGAGAAGGGGATACCGTACGCATCATGGAGACGCGTCCCTTGAGCAAGACCAAGCGCTGGAGATTGGTAGAAGTAGTACAGCAGGTTAAATGAGATGATACAACAGGAATCGAGACTGAAGGTAGCTGATAATACCGGGGCCAAGGAAGTATTGGCCATCCGGGTGCTGGGCGGAACAAAAAAGCGTTATGCCGCTTTGGGTGATCGCATTGTGGTATCCGTAAAGGAAGCCGCTCCGGGCGGGACGGTAAAAAAAGGCCAGGTATCCACTGCGGTTGTGGTGCGCACCAAAAAAGAAGTGCGCCGCACAGATGGTTCGTATATACGTTTTGATGACAATGCTTGTGTGTTGTTAAATCAAGCTGGCGAGATGTGGGGTACGCGTGTATTCGGTCCCATAGCTCGAGAATTGCGCGATAGGCAGTATATGAAAATCATATCCTTGGCGCCCGAGGTCTTATAGAAAGATAGATGGTGATGAAGAAGTGCAAGATGAGATCGGGTGACCGGGTCATCGTGATAGCAGGCGCGAATAAAGGTGCGCAAGGCAAAGTGATACGCGTTTTGAGAGCTGCGGATCGCGTATTGATAGAAGGGGTGAATATCATGAAGAAGCACACCAAGCCTTCTGCGGAAAATCCACAAGGCGGTGTCGTACAAGCCGAAGCCCCCATCCCCGTTTCCAATGTGGCTTTGATCGATCCCAAAGGGGGGGCAACGCGTGTGGGTTACAAGTTTGATGCGCGTGGAAACAAACTGAGATACGCAAAGAAATCGGGGGAGCTCATTTGAGATGGCAACGCAAATTTACACACCCAGGCTGCAAGCGCTTTACAAGGAAGAAGTCACCGGGGCTTTACAATCGGAATTCGCCTATAAATCGGTTATGCAAGCACCTGAGCTCGAGAAAATCTCGCTTTCCCAAGGTGTAGGTGCTGCCGTAGCGGATAAGAAGCTGATCGAGTACGCACAGGCAGAAATGACCGCTATTGCCGGACAAAAAGCGGTGATCACCTATTCCAAAAGAGATGAGGCGGGCTTCAAGTTGCGCAAAAACATGCCGATTGGCGTAAAGGTTACCCTACGGGGCCAGCGGATGTACGAGTTTTTAGATCGCTTGGTTACCACTGCGCTGCCTGGAATTCGTGATTTTAATGGGATTAAATCGACGGGTTTTGACGGTAGGGGAAATTATACACTCGGTATTGCCGAGCAGATTATTTTTCCCGAAATCGATATCGATGGTGTCAAGCGAATTACCGGTATGGATATCACCTTTGTCACCTCTGCCCAAACGGATGAAGAGGCAAAGGCTTTGTTGAAAGCCTTTGGTTTGCCCTTTGAGAAAAATAATTAGTTATGGCTAAGGAATCGATGAAAGCACGTCAGCGAAAACGGGAAGAGTTGGTGGCAAAATACGCGGCAAAGCGGAGCGCCTTGAAGAAAGCTGGCGACTGGGAAGCCTTGCAAAAATTACCAAAAAACGCATCGCCCGTACGCTTGCACAACCGGGATCAGATCAATGGCCGCCCACGCGGATACATGCGTATATTCGGCATTTCGCGTATTACCTTTAGAGAGATGGCCAATCGGGGTTTGATCCCCGGTGTGAAAAAAGCCAGCTGGTAAGTGTAACCCAATGAGAGATAACCATGTTGACAGACCCGATAGCTGACTACCTCACACGCCTGAGAAACGCGATGGCTGCGCGCCACAGAGTAGTGGAAATTCCCGCTTCCAACTTGAAAAGGGAAATTACCAAGATATTATTTGACCAAGGGTATATATTGCATTATAAATTTGAGACGAGCAGCCGCGGTCGGGATCACATCAAGATCGCCCTGAAGTATGATAGCATGAGTAAGGAGCCCGCCGTACGAAAGTTGAAACGCGTTTCCAAGCCGGGCCTACGCGTGTACAAATCTTCAGATGACTTGCCGCGTGTACTAAACGGCTTGGGTATCGCAATCGTATCCACTTCCCGAGGATTGATGACCGATAAAAAGGCACGTCAAAATCAAATCGGTGGGGAGATCATATGCTACATATATTAAAATGCTGATATTTTTGTCATGTCGAGAATAGGAAAAATACCCATAACCATCCCCGAAGGGGTACGCATTCAGCTGAGCGACAACCGGATCACCGTAAGGGGCGAGCGGGGGACGCTCTCACGAGAGTTGATCCCTGAGGTTACCGTATCCCAAGCGGATGGTCAGTTGGTTTTCAAACGCGTCGACAACAGCCCATCGGCCCGATCGCTACACGGCTTATACCGCGCATTGGTAGCCAATATGATAGCCGGGGTAAGCGACGGGTTCAGCAGGGAATTGGAATTGATAGGCGTGGGTTACAGGGCGTCCAGCCAGGGTCGGCTCTTAGACCTATCGCTGGGGTTTTCGCACAATATCGTACTGCAACTACCCGAGGCGGTGACCGTAGAGACCAAAATGGAAAAAGGAAAGAATCCGTATATTAAGTTAACCGCTTGCGATAAGCAATTGTTGGGGATGGTGGCAGCCAAAATACGCGCCTTCCGCAAACCGGAGCCCTATAAGGGAAAGGGGGTGCGATTTGTCGGCGAGCAGATTAAAATAAAGGCAGGTAAATCAGCCTAATACGAACGATATGGCACATAAGCAGCGAGATAGGCGGTTGCGGATAAAACGTCGGGTGCGCAAGCGCATATCGGGTACGCCTGATCGGCCTAGGCTTTCTGTTTTCAGAAGCAATAGAGAGATCTACGCACAATTGATCGATGATACGACGGGTGTGACGCTAACCGCTGCCTCCTCTAGGGAGAAAACCTTCGATGCCAAAGGCACTAAGGTTGCGCGAGCAGCAGTAGTCGGCGAGACCTTGGGCCGACGCGCTAAGGATGCTGAGATTCAAGCGGTGGTATTTGATCGCAATGGGTGCTTGTACCACGGTCGTGTAAAGGCGTTGGCGGAAGGCGCCAGAAAAGGGGGATTAAAACTCTAAGAAAGGCATATGTCAACAGTAGCAAAATTCGGGTGGGTAAAGCCGGCTGGTTTGGATTTAAAAGATCACTTAGTCGGCGTCCAACGCGTGACTAAGGTGACTAAAGGCGGGCGTACCTTTGGATTTTCTGCCATTATGGTAGTCGGTGATGCCCATGGCATAGTCGGATATGGTTTGGGAAAATCTAAGGAGATTCCGAACGCCATTTCAAAAGCCTTGGAAAGCGCCAAGAAGAGATTGGTGCGTATTCCGGTTAAAAATGGTAGTATTCCCCATGCGCAATACGGTAAGTTTGCAGGTGCCTATGTATTTATCCGTCCCGCTTCGCACGGTACGGGTGTAATTGCCGGTGGAGCCGTTCGCATCGTGCTCGAAGCCGTCGGCATACGCGATGTGTTGTCCAAATCAAAGGGTTCTTCGAATCCGCACAATGTGGTAAAGGCGACCTTCGACGCCTTGTTGCAGCTGCGCGATGCGCATCGGATAGCCCATCAGCGCGGGATTTCGGTGCAAAAGGTCTTCAATGGATGAAAATCTAACAGCATGACAAAGGTTGAGATCAGACAGACTAAGAGTGAGATAAACTGCCCAAAACGTCAAAAAGCCACCCTATCGGCACTGGGCTTGAGGCGGGTGAATGGCGTGGTGATCCATGAATCGACACCGCAAATTCGAGGCATGCTCAACCGGGTCGGCCATCTCATTTCAATAGAATCAGTAAAATAAGGGCGACCGATGGGAACTTCGTTACACGAATTGAAACCGGCCAGCGGGTCCGTAAAAAATAAGCGCCGCTTAGGCAGAGGGGAAGCCAGTGGTCGCGGCGGTACCGCTTCTCGTGGCCACAAAGGCGCCAAGTCGCGTTCTGGATATGCCGGGAAGGCGGGTTTTGAAGGCGGTCAAATGCCTTTGCAGCGCCGCGTCCCAAAATTTGGCTTTACTCCGATCGACAGAAAAGTGTACCGGACGGTCGATTTGCGTGTACTTCAGCGATTGCTCACAGATGGAAAAATCAAAGCTGAGGTGACCCCGGCGCATTTGATCGCGAACGGTCTGGCGCGCAAACGCGATTGGATTAAAATACTGGGCAATGCTGTGTTGAAAGAAGGCGTAAAAGTACATGCGCATCGATTTTCAAAGTCAGCTGAAGCAGCGATTAAAAAGGCTGGTGGTGAGCCTGTAATCGTCGATAACAAAATGGTGGTATGTCATTCGTAACCGCGATACAACACATTTGGAAGATAGCGGAATTGCGCAAGAGAATCCAGATTACCTTGGGTTTTTTACTCGTGTACCGCCTGGGGGCTTTCATCCCCCTTCCGGGTATTGATCCCGATCAATTGGCCGCTTTGGATACCCAGGCTTCTGGTGGTTTGTTGGGTTTGCTAAACGCTTTCACCGGGGGCGCCTTTGCGCAAGCTTCTATTATGGCCCTCGGCATCATGCCTTACATATCGGCATCTATCGTGGTGCAATTGATGGGAATGGCAGTGCCTTACATTCAAAAACTACAAAAAGAGGGGGAAAGCGGTAGGAACCAGATCAATCAGATGACGCGTTGGCTGACCATTGCCATTTGTTTGGTGCAAGCGCCGGCTTATATCACAAACCTTAAAATGCAGCTTCCCGCCACTGCCTTTTTATTGGGCAATACCATTTTCTGGACCATTGCTATTATCGTTTTGGTAGCCGGCACTGTTTTTGCTATGTGGATGGGCGAAAAGATCACGGACTTGGGTATCGGCAACGGTATTTCTCTATTGATCACAGTGGGTATCGTTTCCCGCTTACCGGCTGCCATCATTCAGGAGTACGCTGCCCGTGTGCAGCAAGCGGGAGGTGGGTATTTAATGCTCCTCATCGAAGCGGCATTGTGGGTTGTCGTGATTGGCCTCGCTGTTTTGTTAACCGCAGCGATTCGTAAGATTCCACTGCAGTATGCCCGTCGATCTGTAGCGGGTCGTCGCCAGGTAGTAGGTGCCCGTCAGTACATCCCGCTGAAATTAAATGCGGCTGGGGTGATGCCCATCATCTTTGCACAAGCCATCATGTTTTTACCCATGAGCCTGTTGCAGTTATCCAGTTCGAGTATAGCGAAAGGGATTTTAACACAACTCACCAATATATGGGGCTTTACCTATAACCTCGTCTTTGCGGTTTTGATCGTCTTATTCACCTATTTCTATACGGCGATTACCGTTCCAACCAACAATATGGCTGACGACCTAAAAAAGAACAATAGCTTTATACCCGGTATACGTCCGGGCTCTGAAACAGCTGAATATTTGGATGATATCATGTCAAAAATAACCTTGCCCGGGGCTGTATTTTTGGCTTTAATCGCCATCTTCCCGGCATTTGCTTATTTCTTTGGCGTGAAACAGGCATTTGCCTTATTTTTTGGCGGGACTTCCCTATTGATCGTGGTAGGGGTTACCATGGATATGCTCCAGCAGATCGATTCTTATTTGTTGAACAGACACTATGATTGGTTGATGAAATCCGGTCGCACCCCCAAACCCAAAGCAAAAATAGCACCGTAGTATGGCGAAACACCCTCCCATAGAGCAAGATGGTACGGTTATCGATGCACTATCAAACGCGATGTTTCGAGTCGAGCTCGAAAATGGCCACGTGGTAACCGCCCATATATCGGGCAGAATGCGCATGCATTACATTAAATTATTGCCCGGTGATAAGGTGAGGCTTGAGATGTCACCTTACGATTTGACAAAGGCGCGGGTTACGTATAGATATTAATAGAGCAGTACGATGAAGGTAAAGGTATCGATAAAGCGCCGGAGCGCAGATTCGCAGATCGTCCGCAGAAAGGGGCGCTTGTATGTGATCGACAAAAAGAATCCGAAATTTAAACAGCGACAAGGCTAATGAAACACTTATGGCAAGGATAGCAGGTATAGATTTACCCAAGACGAAGCGGGGTGTAATCGGGTTGACATATATTTACGGGATAGGTAAAAGCCGCGCGCAAAGAATCTTACGGGAGGCAGAGGTAAGCGAAGACAAAAAGGTTTCCGATTGGAGCGATGCGGATATCAACAACATTCGAAAAGCCTTGTCCGACTTCAAAGTAGAAGGTGCGCTTCGTTCGGAAGTCCAGTTGCACATCAAACGCCTGATGGATATTGGGAGCTATCGCGGTATTCGTCACCGTTCTGGCTTACCCCTCAGGGGGCAACGCACCAAAAACAATTCTCGAACCCGAAAGGGCAAGCGCAAGACGGTTGCAAACAAGAAAAAAGCGATAAAATAAGAACTCGAGTCATGGCTAGATCGCAACAGAAGAAGCGAAGGGCAAATGTGGAAGCAAGTGGCGAAGCCCATATTCAAGCGACATTTAATAATGTTATCATCTCATTGACCAATAAGAGGGGGGAGGTAATCGCTTGGTCGAGTGCGGGTAAGGTGGGTTTCAAAGGCAGTAAGAAGAGCACGCCTTACGCCGCGCAAATGGCAGCAGCAGATGCCGCTAAAATAGCGTACGAAGCTGGTTTAAGGAAGGTGAAAGTATTTGTAAAAGGTCCGGGCAGCGGTCGTGAATCCGCTATCAGAGCCTTGCACAACAATGAAATTGATGTAGTCGAAATCGTCGATGTCACACCGATTCCGCATAACGGGTGCCGTCCACCTAAGCGCCGCAGAGTCTAATTTTTTTAACCGAAAACAATCTGAGTGATGGCTAGATATAGAGGTCCAAAGACGAAAATTGCACGGCGGTTTGGCGAGCCCATATTTGGATCGGATAAATATTATGAGCGCAGGAGATATCCGCCCGGGCAACACGGTCCCAACCGCCGCCGGGGAAAGCGATCCGAATCCACGCTGCAGTTGGAGGAAAAGCAAAAAGCGAAATACACCTATGGCATCTTGGAGCGTCAGTTTGAAAATTTGTTTAAAACCGCTTCGAGTAGCAAGGGAATTACGGGTGAGATATTGCTTCAGCTCTGTGAATCCCGTTTGGACAATGTCGTGTATCGCTTGGGCATTGCACCCTCGAGGCGGGCTGCTCGACAGCTCGTCACCCACCGCCACATTACCGTGAACGCTGCGGTTATGAGTATCCCTTCCCATCGGTTGAAGCCCAGTGATGAAATTGCAGTTCGACAAAGGTCTAAAGCCCTTCCACTCATTCAAGAGGCGCTGGACAACCGTACGGATTACGATTGGCTGACTTGGAACCCAGATACTGAGGTGGGTGAATTTCAAACGGTTCCCACGCGCGCTCAAATTCCTGAGAATATCAAAGAACAATTGATCGTTGAGTTGTATTCCAAATAATTATACGAAAGCAGATTATGACAATTCTCAATTTCATAAAACCCGATAAGGTAACCCAATTGCAGGCAACCCCCTCTCGAGGCGAATTCGAGTTTCGCCCACTGGAGCCTGGGTATGGTTTAACGGTTGGTAATGCAATTCGCAGGGTATTGCTTTCCGCTTTGGAAGGCTTTGCCATTACAGCGCTAAAAATCGAAGGTATCGAACACGAATTCTCAACGATCCAGGGTGTGGTTGAGGATGTAACCGAGATTGTTTTAAACCTAAAAAAAGTGCGCTTCAAGCAGCAGATAGAAGGGATGAACGATGAGACGGCTTCATTTTCAATCGCTGGAAAAGAAGTGATTACCGCTGGCGATATGCAGAAGTTTCTCAGCAACTTTCAAATTCTCAATCCGGAATTGGTCATATGCCGTCTGAGCGGAGATGTCGTGCTCTCGATGACGCTCACCATCGCTGAAGGGCGGGGTTATGTACCTGCAGAAGAAAATAAAGTAGCCGAGGCCCCTGTCGGAACCATTTTCATCGACTCCATTTTCACGCCGATTAAAAACGTAAAGTATCGCGTCGAAAACTATCGTGTGGGGCAAAAAACCGATTACGAAAAATTGCTTTTGGATATTGAGACCGATGGTTCCATCAGCCCCAAAGACGCGTTGACCAAAGCGGCTAAGGTACTGATTCAACACTTTATGCTCTTCGCCGACGACCGTATTACCGTGGAGACGGACGAGGTGGTGGAGAACAGTTCCTATGACGAGGGGTCTTTGCATATGCGGCAATTGCTCAATACCAAGTTGATGGATTTGGATTTGTCTGTGCGCGCTTTGAATTGCCTAAAAGCGGCTGAAGTAGAAACTTTGGGCGAGCTGGTGACTTACAAGAAATCGGATTTGATGAAATTTAGAAATTTCGGTAAAAAATCTTTGATCGAGTTGGCCGAGTTGATAGATAGCAAAGGCTTGCAGTTCGGTATGGATCTGACCGATTATAAACTAGATGGGGACTAATCCGAATATATGGGATTATGAAACACGGAAAGAAATTCAATCACTTAAAGCGGAAATCATCGCACAGAAAGGCGATGTTGGCCAACATGGCGAATTCGCTTATCGAACACAAGCGGATTCACAGTACCGTAGCCAAAGCAAAAGCCTTGCAGCGCTTTGTCGAGCCTTTACTGACCAAGTCTAAATCCGATACGACCCATTCGCGTCGCATCGTCTTCGGCTATTTGAGAAATAAAGAAGCGGTAAACGAATTATTTAGGGAAATCGCAACTCGGATTGGCGCTAGACCTGGCGGGTACACCCGTGTTATCAAGACCGGTTTTCGTCGGGGTGATGGCGCCGAAACGGCTGTGATCGAGCTGGTGGATTACAACGAATTGTACCGTGCTGAAAAACCAGCGAAAAGGAAAAAAACCCGCCGTGCGGGTAAAAGAGCGGCTGAGAAACCCGGTGGTGGAGAAAATCCTAAAGAGCAGACCGGGCGAGATGCGGATGACAAATTTTGATAAAAACAGCTACCAGCGCTACGAGGTCAACGCCACCTAAGATGGAAGCTACTGCAGCTTGTCCTTCCTTAGCTAAATCCCAAGCGATAATCGCAAATGCGATCGCTGTGATAAATCCAAACCACTGTCCGGCAGAGTTTTTTCCATCTCTATCCGATGGCTTATTGGGAATTACGTCGTTATAGATTCTAATGTTTTCCCCATCGGGCAATGGCCCTGAGTAGTGTTGTTCAATTGATAATTTACGTGTTATCTCCCGGCTTAGCGCTTCTATGTCCTTTTCTAACTTAGGGGGAATTTCTTTTTCTAAGCCTTCCTTTTGAGCATGCTGGATTTCAGCTTTTGGTGATTTTTGTTTATTCACAGTTCCTGCGCCAATTTAGAGAGAGCATTCTTTATATCTCCGCTTTGGAAATAAGGAGCCTGTTCTTCTTTCAATCTCACTCATACTCTTTATATATGTTCGCTGCTTTCCTTTTTCTCTATACGACAAAAGTAATAAAAATTGATAACTTTCACTGCGTGTTGAAAAGTGCTCGAAATTCATCGGTGTTGGTGTGTAATGCCCCGTAGCACTTTTTTCACCGCTGCTGTTGTGGCTCAGCGGTTTTTGAGCGGGGTACCCCTTTTTCGATACGCGTTGTATCGATCGGATTGGCCATGAGATCGATGGGATATCCCTGTAGTATCAGAACCATTCTAATATGATCTAATCCGCTCGTGTAACCAATCATGTCTCGACCCAATGGAACCAGGCGTTTGTTATTCTATTTTTTCTGCTTTGAATGGAATAAGGGTTTTTATATTCCACTCCAATGGAATAAGGGATTTTGTTATTCTAATTTTTCTGCTTTGAATGGAATAAGG
>JBAJNK010000077.1:0-14005 GCA_036881805.1 Flavobacteriales bacterium | reverse complement strand
TTTTTTTTTTTTCGTTAGCAAGCGAAAGTATATGCCCCCTGTTTACTGTAAAAGACCCGCCCTTACTTGGTGTTATTCTGTATAGGCTGTCTACCCCTGTGTGCAGCTCTGTCACTGTTCTGGGCTGACTGTCCGGCCCCATAAGTTGGTCGCCGACCTGTATATCCTCTGCCGATTTTACTGTTCCGTCGTATAGTAAAATGGGGGTGCCTTTTGCATGGCATCCCGTAGGCGCTACGCCTAGCGTGTTTTTATGTTCTTTTAACGCAGCAATGCTGCGCTTTACAAAGGTATGCTGCCTTGGTCGTAGAATCATCAAGCGCTCCTCACTGTGCCCAGCTAGGCCGACTTGGTGCTGGCCGGGCTGTTGGCGCTGTTGGGGCTGTTGGTTGTGCGATTGGAGCGCCGTCCGGCCCCATTATCTCCGAGTATTTTTTATGTTCTGGAGTAACTGCAAGTTTTATAACGTTTCTGTCTTCGTTATTTCGGTCTCTTTCTATTCCAATCTTTGCAGCAAACATAAGCCCGTCTAAGGCTGTAAAGTCTTTTATACAACGGGCTTGTCGTGCTCTTGGCGAATCGTCCGACGGGGAAAGCCTGTAAGCGGAATTCAAGATACTTTTTATAAACTTGCGGCCAATGTTGGCCCACTCCGGCCCCTTTGGGCTAAATAAGCCTATAAGCCCCCATATTTTGCGACGAGCGTACGGACCTTCCAGTACAACAAACTCGACGCTAAGATATACGGCGCCCGTCTGTCCTAGCGTGGCTAGTCCATCTGTCCAACCTTGTGCCGCATCGGTATGGCCGCCCGGTTTTATGCTCATACGTACACGAGCTAGAGTGCCAGCCGGGATAATGTCAAATACTTGCGCGTCTTCTGCGTCGTTGAAATCGTTCCATATAGTCATAGTTGTTTTTCTTTAGTGTTTGTTATTGGTTAGGCTTGTCGGCTGGCTGCGCTTTATGCTTTTTAAACGACAAGCGCTCTTTTATTGGCTTTGCTGGCCCGTGTATTTTTTTCATTAGCTTGCCAAGGTGTGGCGCCTCAATCATATCCAGGCGCCCACTTCGATCTTTGGCCGGGTAACCGTAGGGGTTTAAGGTGTGATTGATAAAGGCACGATAGGGGACGCTATTGTCGTCTACAAGCTCTGCTAACGTGATGACTTGGTCTACGACACCTGGCAATTCTAGTGCAGTTTTAGCGCCATCAATTTGCGGTGCGTAAACTTTTCTGTTGTAGTCGTCTAGCCTCTCGTCCAGAATGCCAACGAACCACAAGTTTTTGTTGCGAGTGTGTTGCAGGTGAGTAAGCCAACCTATCATTTCTTGCCCGTGCAAGCCGTAAGCGCCACGGCTGTCTGGTTTGCCGGTTCGTTCGCTCATGGCCTGCGGCTGACCTTTGCACCATTGCAAGCACAGGCGGCCCGCCACGGTAATAGAATCAACAAAAACAGTGTCGTATTTATTGAGCACGGCTGGATTGCCAAAGCGTTCACATACGGCTTCAAAATGTGCTTGACTGTACGGTTGCTCATCCCTTAGCGCTGGATTAGGCCCGCCGATAAACACGGCAAAATCTCGGCATTCTGGCCAGGTTCTTGGCCGTATTGTGTCACCCTCCCAACCTTCAACAGCAAGGTCCCCGGCCTCAAGGTCAAAAAAAAGCGTTTTTTTCTCATCAAGCGACCAGAGTAAACTAGTTTTACCAATACCCGAGCGGCCAAAAATACAGCCGCTTACGCCTCGCTTTTCTGCGAGGCGTTGGTCGGCGGTTATTATAGGAAAACTCATGCCCGGCACTCCTTTCGCTTGCAGAATGGCAAAGCTTCGTCAGTAGGTAAAGCCCCAATCATTTTGTTTAAGTCGAGCAAAGTATCAAGCGCTTTTTTCTGTTTTAACATGCTTATAATTCTTCTTTCTAGATTGTCGGTAGCGTTTTTTATATCGTTTACCGATGCTTTCTTAATATCCACCAGCTCACAACAATGTGCGTCTTTGTATGGGTAAACCTCAACCAGCTCCGGCAAATTTTCCACTAAAAAATTATAATGTTTCGGGCAAGCCGTTGTTTTTTTATCGTTTTTTGTTATCGTTTTCTGCTCTTCCATGTTTATTTTTCTTCTTTTGCTTGGAGTTGGTAGACAGGTTTCCCAGTTTTTAAAGTGCGAGCAGTTGTAAAAACTTGACGCAATGATTCCGGCCAAGCGTTATATTTACGTTCCGATACTTTGTATGTGACGTCTAAGAAATCCCCAGGTTTTTCGCCTGAATCTTTAAGGCGTTGGAAAATCTCAGCTAGCTTTTTCTGGTCCCATAAGATGCGCTTGGGAATGTTTGAAGTTATATACACGTCGCCGTCTATAAAGCGTACTGTCCCTGTTTCCTTGCTTTGTTCGTGCCGTACAGTTTTCTCCCGCCACTGATATTTTAAAGTGATGGAACCGGCAATAAACTCACTGATCAATTCTGCTCGTTCTAGGTTTTCTTGTGCCTTTTTTTGCAGCTCCATCAAAACATCAGGCGATAGGCTGATAAGCTCCTCGGCCGTTAGGCTTTGCGCATACTCAAGAGACATACTCATAACTGTACCTCTTTTGCTGTGTTGGCCCGAAACTCTGAGACGCTGCCGTATATGCGCTCTTGTTCGTATGCCTCTACATCTTGCAGTCTGTACAGCACTTTAGCGCCCGCTTTTAAATAGCGGGGCCCCTTTCCTTGCGTACGATAGGCGGCTAGCGTTCCTTTTGCCATGCCCCAACGTTCGGCTAGTTGGCTTTGTGTTAAATGCTTTTCAGTCATTTATATAAGTTTCCTGTTGTTATTGATATGTTTTTTTTATATGACGTTTTTTTTTACAGCTTTCAATAAAGCGTCGTATAATGTTTACATAAAATTACAACATTTTCTACTATTTTATAATTTATTTTTATTTAATAGTTGGCAATATTTACCGGTTTAAAGAGCAAGCAAGGAAAAAAATAATGAGCGAATCAGGCACATTAAACACACTAGACACGCTGGGCAAGCGTTTAAAATGGGCAAGGCTGACAGCACACAAAAGAAAAGAACAGGAGAAAAAACTAACGTTAAAATATGTTTCAGACTTTGCCGGCGTAGCTTTGTCTACTATAGACAAATTAGAAAAAGACCAAAGTCAAGGTAGCTATAAAATTAACTGGGATGAGCTGGCCAGACATCTAAGAGTAGACAGAGGCTGGCTACTTCATGGCGATACGGTTACAAAAAGTCACGACCTACAAAAGCTTAAAAAAGCTAATGAAAATAACACTTTTATAGAGGTGATAGGCGTTATAAATGCTCTGACAGATCAATATATTAATTGGCAACGGACGGGCAAGCCATCGCATTTATTAAAAGGTTCAATAATTGAAGCGTGTAAAAGAGTAATAGAAATAGGTAAAAATGAATAGCTTTTTTACTTTTTTACATTTATTTATTTTAATAAATAATAAAATTGACTTTTATTTGTATTAATGTAAATAATAAATAAACAAGCTTAGTTAATTACAAATACAAAAAAAAGGAAATGTAAAAAAATTATGGTTAGCATTAAAGCCCCAAAAAGCTACCCGCAGCCAGCTAGGCTGCTGCACTGGAAGAAAGTGCAAAATATAGTACCCATTAGTCGCACAACCGCCTGGCGGCTGGAGAAAAGCGGGTTATTTCCACGGCGTCGGCAGTTAATGGGTACTAGAAACGTAGTCTGGGTTGAATCTGAAATACTTGACTGGCTGGCCAGTCATCAGCCCGCAATAGAATAGCATTACATTCTAAAAAAAAAGAAAGCTGTGAACAATGTACAGCTTTCTTTTTTTTGTCCTCGTCCGCTTATGCGGCTTCGCTTGTCGGCCGTGTTTTTTTATCACATCCTGCAATAATCCAGCGTAGATATTTTTCCCACGTATTTATTGCCGCCTGCTTTTCCTTAAAATAACTATAGCGGTCGTAATGTTTGCTTGAAACGTCGCTTATAGTGTGGTTTTGTATTCTGTCTCTGTCTTCTTTACAGATACCGGCCTCGCCCATAAGTGTCTTACATGTGCTTCTAGAATCTTTTGGGTAAAATGCCTCAAAGTTATCGGCCTGCCCCATGCTTTTAAGCGTGTTTATATGCTTTTTGAGTGCCTGGCTTGGCCCGACTTTGCTGACATACTTATCCATTCTAAATACTACACCCTTGTGTGATGCTGGAAATAAAAAAGGCGTATGGCCTGTCAGCTTGTGCAATTCGGCCAGCAAATCCAACGACAAACTAGACAACGGTAACATATGCCAGCGTTTTATTTCTCGCCCGGTTTTTAGTATTTCCGGCGGTAGCCCTAGCTCTGCTTTATCCCAGTTCACATACTCCCATTTTACTTTTGCCAACTCTTCAACACGTAAGCCCGCAATACTGAAAAGCAGCTTAAAGTATAAGACAAATAACGGCGACATCTTGTACGCCCCTTTTACATGCTTTTCAATTTTTACGTTGTCAACCGTGTCAACAAGTGCGCCCGACTGATAAACGGGCAACGACTTCCAGAAGTGGTGCAGCTCTTCTTCTGTTAAAAATCTGTCTCGAACTCGCTCCCAGTCTGCCTGAATTGGGATACATGTGACAGGGTTGAAAGGTATAGCGAATTTTATAGGCTTGTTAAGATATGTACGGGGATCATTGTCTTGTAATATTCCTCGATTGTATGCAGCGTGCATAATGCCACGCACTCTGTTTGCTGTTGTCGTAATGCCTTCGTCCATCATTTTTTTTAATACTTTTATTAAGTCATCCGTTGTTACATTGCACGCTATTTTATTGGCAAGCTCCGGGAACGGTTCAAGCACATAGTGCTTTAAATTGTATTCCGCATGCGTCCAAGACCTGCGCTCGTGCGTTTTCAACCAGATAATATAAGCATTAAAAAGATCAGACAGGCTGCCTAGCTCTCTTCTGTTCTTTTCTTCTCGTAACTTATGCGTTAGCTTGTCTTGCTTGTGTTCTTTTGGGCAGACTCTCTGCCTTACCAGTAGCGAATATTCGCTAGCTTGTGCCCGGGCTTCTGCCAGAGTTACGCCGAAGTCGTTCGCATTGGCTTTATAGTCGCCGATTTTTATTTTTTTCCTATATTTGCTGTTAAGATAATAACCGAAATGAAATTCTTTTTTACCTCTTGGTGTGACTCGTAGTAGTAGGCTGCCTGTATTTTTTGTGCCTTTTTTTTCTGTTATGTAGTATTCTTTTTCTTTTGGCTTAAAGTTTCTTACTTGCTTGTCTGTTAACATGTCTGTTGTACTCCTTTCTCGCTTAGTAGAAAAAACTAATCTTTAACCGCTTGGCTTATGTGCTTATGTGTGCTGTTTTATGTATTGTATACTTTTTGCAATACAGAAACAAACTTTTAACGCTTTATATAAAAAACTATGTTTTTTTTTGCGTTTTTCATAAAAAAACAATAGTTTACGTAAAGCTTAGAAACATAAGTAAAAGCCGAGAAACATTTAAAACATTAGCCTTTATTGCTGTCATTATAGAGCTTAATCGCAGCCAGGTCAAACGCCTAAAAATACTATAAAAAACAGATATTTATATATATTTACTGTATTTATACTTATGTCAATTTTATAATTTTTATGTACTTCTTTGTGTACTGTTATGAAACGTTAAAGCCAAGAAACAAACGGAAATAACCAGAGATAATAATAACGGGTAAAAAAAAAATATTTGTTAAAAATGTGTTTTTTTTATCCGCCTTATCTGATATTATTTTTTCTAGTTAGTTGACAACTAATACTAAAGCCGCAGCTTTGTGGTTATGTATGTTTTTTTTTGAATGCTAACCGTTCACTACACCCAATTGAAGCCAGTGTAAGGTACTTTATTACATTGGTTTTTTTTTGCTTTTAACCGCCTAAAGATTGCCCGCCAGTGGTCCCGGCTTAGTGTATTATCTGTTTCTATTGCTGGAGCTATAACACAAGCGCCAATAAATACAAATAAGCATAAAAGAAACAATAGATATATTTGTTTTTATGTATTGTTTGAGCTATAATATAAGAATTAAAGCAGTAAAGGGCAGTAAGATGAATATTGTTAACGTTAAAGATTATGATGTTACCGGAGCTCCTCAAGCGCCTTTTAGAGACCTAGAGGAAATACTTATAGATATTTTAGAAAGCCATGATCTCAATGTTAAAAGCTTGGAAGTAGAAACCATTCACGGCTTAAAACTGTCTCTTGTTAACCTAGGGAAAGGCAAGTACGGAAAACGCACGGTTGACGAATGGGAGGGGCATTTTTATAGCGATTCAAACAACAATGCCACCACGCTCTGGGCATGGGTTAACGCTTAAGCCGCTCCCCCTCCTTCTTTTATCTTACTTAAAACACCAGTAAAAAAAACTGGTGTTTTTTTTTATATGTTGAAAAAATAAAACACGAATAAACGTCTTTAGAAGTACAATTACATAGCGCCATAAATACATAAATAAATGGCGCCTGCTTTAGCGCTTTAAAAAAAAAGAAAACGGAATAAAAAACAGTGAAAAAAATTCAAATAGGCAGCGCCACATTATACAACGGTAACTGCATGAAAATATTGCCGACACTGGAGACCGGTAGTATGGACGCCGTTATCACAGATCCACCTTACTCAAGTGGCGGAAGCTTACACCCGCACGGCTCCGCCAATATCACCAAAAAATATTTTAACGCAAAAACTAAAAAAAAATACCACGAATTTACCGGCGACAACCGAGACCAGCGTAGCTATGCCTTATGGTGCTCTTTATGGATGGAGCAGTGCGCCAACCTCATGAAACACCATTCAGTCGGCGCTATCTTTACAGACTGGCGACAATTGCCCAATATGGTGGACATCATGCAGGCCGGTGGCCTATTTTATAGAGGCATTGTACCGTGGAATAAACAAGGCTCATGTAGAAAACAAAAGGGACGATTTGCACACCAGTGCGAGTATGTCATATGGGGGAGCTTTGGTCCTATGCCGTTTGACCGTGGTGTCGGATGCCTTCCGGGTTTTTATGAATACCGGGTAGACCCTAGAGAAAAGTTACATATTACCGGAAAGCCGGTCGAACTAATGCACGACATCATTAAAATAACACCAGACGACGCTGTAATTTTGGATCCCTTTATGGGTTCTGCGTCTACTGGCGTGGCAGCACTAGAGCAAGGGAAAAAATTTATAGGCATAGAGTTAAGCGAGGATTATTTTAATATTGCTTGTGAAAGGTTATCTAAAATATAAAAGTCTATCGTAGAATAGTTTGCGATGTAACTTTTTTAGCTTTCAGTGAGTAGAACAAAAAAAGCCAACACTAAACGCTATAGTGCTGGCTTTTTCCGACAGCTTCCAACAGTCTCATAAGGCTTCACTAACCACACCATACATTCATATGCGTTATATGCTTTTAACGATTTCTCAGTATGTTATTGTTAATAGTCAAAAAAACTCAAACTATACACTGTTAGTCTTATATTTTTTTGACCAGCCAAGAAAAATAATATCAGGCCAGCCTAAAAAAAACAATTATTATATTTACTTTTCTTTCCTGGCTAATGTAGCTGTTGTTGTTAACCCGCCGTCGCTTAAAGAATGCGTCACTTGTTTGATTATCCACTCAGCATCTGGCAAATTATTAAAACCTTCCAGCACTAAAAAACCTTCAGCCGCTAGTCGCATATCTCCCGGCAATGTAATGCTCCCGGTAACGGTGCCTTGTTTTAATTGTTTTAGTTTTGCGTTTGCAGCTGCTTGCGCTGTAGCAGCGTCGGGGAAACTGTCTCGTATATTAAAAACAGTCTTCGCCAACTTTGAACCAGCTCTTACTATTTTAGTAACACCAGTACCAGCATTATGCCAAGAGGCTGTAACCGCTTTATACTTTTCTCGGTCTTTATAACTAAACGCCCAGCGGGTAAGCGCATCCCGGCCAATATTAACAGTCGGCATACTCTTGCCTGTAGCTGTCTTTGCCTCCCCTTCAGGCACGAATAAAAGCTTATTCATTACAGGCTTGGTAATAGCGCCGTAAGTCTTTCCAAGTCGTGTTAAAAAATGCATATCAGACTCGCTGACCTGGTCCACACGCCCGACAAGTGTATTCTTTAATACACTAGATACTACTGGCGCCAGATCATGCTTTCCAGCAATAGTCGACACTATGCTATTAATTGTCTTTTTCTCCCAGCTTTTAGTTACTTGCGCCTTAAATGATTGCGTAAAGTTAGCGGCCCTTGCTCTAATTACTACCGCATCCGGCGGCCCCTCAATATTGACAGTATCAACAGTATATAAGCCAATCTGTCTTACGCCTGTTTCTTTATAGCCTAGGCTGAGCTCCAGCTCTGTGCCTGTGCTTGGCATCTGTATTGTTGAGTTTCTGTCGTCTAAATAAAGCTCAAGCATATCACTCTCTATGCCTGACTCGTCCGTGACTTTAAGCGACAAAAGTCTTTCGGCTATAGTCTGCGTTATATCCCCAAAATCTGCTAACAACTTAAAAGTAGGCGTCATTAGTCCCACAACCTTATAGTCGGCGCTTCATTTTTTACGGGGTTAACGTCTGGCAAGTTGATGACAATACCGGCAGGCAGTAACGGCGGATAATCTGCTAGTGCCGGATTTTTGTCTAATACTAGCGTTAACAAGTTCACATTGTTGTAAAAATCTTGACAAATTGTATCTAGTCTATCATTGTCTTTTGTTTTGTATAACATTACAGCACCCCCCCGCCGTACTCTTTTAATTCAAGCTTAAAATTTATATAGCGTTCTGTACCGTCCTGTCTTAGTTCTTCGTGAGTGGTGTTAATAGAAACAATAACGAACTTCCCCCAAACATGCCCAGTGCCGTCTAGAAGTAAATGCGGCCGACCTGTTTCCGCTAACGATTTCATTGACTTGACCTGACCTAAACCGCCTCTAAATTGCGGCAATATCACCCCGTCTAGCGTTATTGACTGGCCTTCTTCGCCTAAAAACTGCATAGCGGGCAGGCGTCCGACACGTTGTTGTGGTCGCCACCTGTACAGGCTTTGACGCTCTAGTTTTTGATAAGCCGCCGAATTAATGCCAAAACGAAAACTACCTAACGCCAGCATAACATTATATAGCATCGTATAAACTGCCCTGTTGTTTTATATGTTCCTGTTCTTTTATTTTCACCATGATACGATTAGCCAGGGCTTCACTATTCTCGCCCGCCTCCTGTCTAATGTTAAAATGATACTGTTGATTATTATAAGAGGCTGGTGCCGTTTTTAAAACTAACGGTGTGTTGACTGCGGCCTTGCTGGTGGCCGGTTTGTCGGAACTAAAAAGCCCGGCTAGCCAACTCCCGGCGCTACTTCCTGCAATGCCGCCCAGGATAGAGCCAGCTATACCGCCCAAAACTGTCCCAACGCCTGGCAATATAGCAGTACCTAACAATGCCCCCAACTCGGCACCACCCAGAGCGCCACCTATTCCGCCAACATCGCCCGCAATAGCCTTAGCTTTTTCTCCTGTGCTTCCTGCGCCTACTAGTGTAGCACCAATATCAACCGCCCCTAATGCTGCACCAACTAGCCCCGCTTTGCCGCCTAGCTTGCCGAGTGCCCCTTTAACGCCACCCAGCTTGCGGAATATACCCCGCCCACCTTTTCCGGCTACGCCTCCCCGAATGCCAGAAGATGCGGCTATTGTCGCCTGCGATACCCGCCTAGACAGCTTTATAAGAGCAGTACCTAGCGCTGCGAACTTGGCCACAAGTGTAGCAACAATAAGCGTACCGACAATAATGCCTACATTCTTGAAGCCGCCGACCATTTTGGCAACAAACTCAACCGCACGGCCCGCAACACTAACGACACCCCACAAGCCTTGTCCGATGTCGTATAACCGCTTAAAAATTGTCACCAATATCCCGGCCAATTGTTCGGCGTATGCTTGTAACTTGCCGCTGCTGGCTAGTTTGTTAAGCATATTTAAAAAAGTGCTGAGTTTATTTTTAAGCCAATCAAAGACGCCAGCCGACATAACCATATTCATAAATCTGGTCCACTGGTCTGAGACGTTAGAAATCATTCCCGACCACGTCTTAGATTGTCTTACCATTGAATCGGCGTAAAGGCTTTTAAAGATAGATAAAACGGTTCTTTGTATACTTTTTCTGTCGTTTTTATCGGCGGTTCTTGAATGCTGTTTGCCTTCTTTGTCTGTGTACGTGTATGTGATTAGGTCGCCCTTGGTTTTGGCTGTTATTGAAAACTGTTTTAAGCGTTCGTTTTCACCGGTAACAGCTCCGCCAATAGCGTCTACTGCCTGTGCGATGTCTTTAGCCCTAGCCGATGCTGTGTCGCCTAGTATTTTCAATGCGCCAGAAGTTGGGTCAATCCCGTACCCCTTCAAATTAACATAAGCGTCCGTGACCTTGTCTAGCTCGTAGGGGGTAGTAGTCGCAAAAGTTCCAATCCAGTCCATGGCCTTTTTTGCTTTTGCGCTAGAGCCTTCCACAGTGACCAGCATTGTCTCGAATTTCTCAAACTCTGCGGCCGTATCCAGAAATGTACGCTTAAATAGGTAGCCAGCGCCCGTTAGACCAACCAAGCCACGCACGCCCCACCGCTTAACAGAAGCTAGCGCTTTACCGCTGGCAGCCTTTAGCCGGTTAAATACCGCCACCTTGTTGCGCTGGCTGTCTAGTGCCTTATTCAGCCCCAGTATCTGGTACTGGGCTGTGCGCTGCGCTGCGCCTAGATTTGTTGTCTTTATGCCCGCCTGGCGCAATTCGTGTCTTAGTTTTTCTAATGCGCTTTTTTCTTTTAGGTGGCTATCCTTTAGCCGCTTAGCCTGTGCTATGGCCTCTTTAAATTGTTGTTGTAAACGTCGGCTAGGGTTTGTTGTGTTCTGTATAGCTTTAGACAAGGCGGCCGTTTTTGCCTGCATCTCTTTAAACTTGCGCTCGGTTGCTCGTGCGCTCACGGTTAACCGCCTAAAGCTGTCTATTGTCTTGCTCTGGCTTTGCGTGCTGGCTAGTTGCTTTTGTAACGACTGCATGCGCTTTTGTGCGCTCTGGGTTACCTGCGCTACCTTTTTAAACGGCGCTGTTAGATGATCTTGTGCAGATACGGCTACATTTATAGCTAATTTTTTCATAAGCTTTTTATTCTTTCGTAATTAGGCAGTAACCGTTATAGTTGACCGTTTGCCCGGGTTATGGCCTCTTTGTGATATTCCAATAGCTCGGCGACCTCCATGTCCAGCAGCTCAGAGTATTGCCATTTAAATACAAAGGCAACGTCGGCTATTATGCTTCTGACTTTCCCATACTAATGCCCATAAACTTCTCAACTTTATCACTTAATGTAGCCAAGTCTTCCATATCTAATTGTTCAATAGATTCAGGTGGCACAGAACAAAGCGCCGATAATAGAGCAATAGTCGACTCTGTTGTGTCTTTTATTTTGCTGATGTTTTTAATGTCTCGCACTTTCATGCGCCTGACGTGTAATGTGTCAACCTCTACGCCGTCAACGTCTACCGGGTAAGACAATTTAACCTTTTCTGTGCTCATTCTATCCCCCTGACCTAGGCACCAATAAAGCGGGCCGTTTCTGCTAGATAATCTACGCCGCCTGACATTATCTTATAATTAAGCGGGTCAGCCTCTAGAACCGTTTCACCGTCAATAACTTCTTTATAATATGACAACGTCATACTAATTTTTAGAGTGGTATCGTCGTCTGGCTTCCAAGTACCTCGATCTATCTCTTTTACGTGGCCTCGCATGGTAATTATTACTTGCCCCTTGCTGCCGTCGTCTTTCATAACTCCGGCACGCATAACTAGAGGAACAGTGCCGCCAGGAGTTACCCGTACTTGTTTTAACATCTCCTTTTCGTACGTGCCTAGAGTGAACTCACATTCCATTTTTTCAATCTGTCCCAGAGGGATATCAATAGGCGAGCTCATCCCGGCGGCCAAAAATTCCCTAAATTTTGGCGTGATTTTAGGCGGTACCATTTCTGTTACTTTGCCCAGATAACTTGTGCCATCGACGTATAAACTGGGCTGTGTAATAAAGTCCTTGGTCATGAAAAAAGCTCCTCTAGGTAGTCGTTAACAATATGTTGCCTAAATGTAACACGCTCCGCCGGATAGTTTGGAGTAAAATCAAAATCAAAATAAACCGCACCCTTTTCAATAGACGACGGTTGATTCAAGTCAGGATCCGCCCAGCATTTACCGTCAATAATAGCGCCTTGTGCTTTAAGCTCTCGCAAGTAATTGTTAACGCCTTCCGTCACATCTTCTATATAGGTTGTTGTGATGTTACGATCTACCGCCCAAAGGTGTGCCCGCTGAATAGAATCGGCAACAGTATCCGCCGTACGTTGTATATTAATGAACGCACCGCTACTTAACATTCTATTGCCCCAAAGCCTGTAGCCGTTCTGGTGAATGATGGTGGCTATATTACCTTCGTTTAATATATTGGCTCTTGAACTTGTGTCGCCTAGTGAGAAATCGATAGGCCGAGCTGTTCCTATAATCCCTTTTATCTCCTGGTTTGATGGACTCCACCAGAATCCCCGCTCGCTGTCTGTTTTAGCAATGAGGCCCGCCACATAAGACGACGACGGCTTTTCAATGGTAGCGCTATCTGCTGCGCTCCATGCTTTCACCTTCGGCTCCACAAGAAACAAGCGGCTAGCGGAAAGGCTGGTCGCATAGGTTTTTACGGCTTCGTCATTGGTGTTAGGCCCGTCAACGATAGCAACAGCTCGCAAACGCCCCGCAACAGTGTCTAGCGCTGTCGCCACTTCTGCAAGATGTGAAAAGCCTGGCGCAATTAAAATACGCGGCCTGACGTGTACTATACTTTCAGCAGCTAGAAAAGCCTGGACGCCTGTGTATTGTCCGGTTGCTGCATCTACTGCGCCTATAATATTGGCGGTTGTGCCGCTCTTGTCGACTGTTTTTCCCGTGCTAGATGCGTCTGTTGCTGCGTCGTTTTGCTTGTCGCCTGGCTTCGTTGGCTTTGACGGGGTAACGGTCAAATCTTTCACCCGGACCACGACAACGACCGCCCCGACCTGGTCAAAAATGCTTGCAATTCCCCCAGGTAGTGTACCCTTTGTGCCAAGTTTTGCAGCCTTTGTACGGCTTCCGGCAATTATTACAGGCGTATTAAGCGGGAAAGCCTCGTCGTCTGCCTCTGGCGCTGTTCCCACCAATCCTATAACGGAGCTTTTGACAGTGCGAATAGGATGCGGACCACTGTCAATATTAATAACTTCCACACCGTGTAAAAAGTCTGTTGTCATAAAAAAAGCTCCTTTATTTTATTTAAAATCTACCAGTTCCCACGCCCAAATAAACGGACAGCTACATACATTATAAAACGCTTACAGCGACCTGTTCCTAGCTTCTTCATATTTTTCAAAAAAAGCTTGTCGGCCTGTTTTTTTGTCATAGCTTGGGTTAAATTGGTATAACAATAGTCATGAACTACTGCCGCTTCAAGATAAGCCCCGGAAGGCGGGAAAAAGCACCAGAAAGCCCGAGGAACGCTAGCCAGGTCTGTTATATAACCTTTTGGCACTTCAATGCCCGATAACTTGAAAGGGCTTTCAACTGTCCACCGCATAGTGCCGGATATATGCGACAATAATATTCTATTCATTATTGTTAAGTTTGCTATTTTTCTACGGTTCCTTGGTGTATGAGCTGGTCATTGTTGTCAGTATCGCCAGTGCAATCTTGCAATTGAAGTACACGCTCGCCGTCTGTCTTATAATCGTTAGCGCCTTCTGTATGGGAAAATAAAATAGCGCCTTGATATATAATTAACCTTACTCTATACAACGACAACACATAAAAAGAAGACGGCTCAAAGGGATCTCCCAGCTTAATGGCTACCCGGCTTTTGTTGTATAGCTCCTTGTCTCCGTTTTGGTACCTGCACGAATTGAGCATAATTTTGGATAAAGGACC
>JBAJNK010000076.1:0-8140 GCA_036881805.1 Flavobacteriales bacterium | reverse complement strand
GGCTTATTTTTTATGGTGTGCCAGGGCAAAACCTTTGCACAGTGAAAGCGGGAACATCAGCCGGATTCCCGAGGCGTGGATTTATCTCGGGTTTGTTTTTTTAGTCGTGTCATCGGAGCGGTAGCTGCAAGGGTCTCATGTGAAAAACACCCTGTTGATTTTTGCTGTGGGCTACCACGGCGATTTGGGTATTTGAATGAATAATTTGGGTTTTAGGGTACCTTTGTCAAAATCGTTTGTATGAAAATCGGGATGGTTTGTTACCCCACTTATGGGGGTAGCGGCGTAGTGGCAACGGAATTGGGCAAGTGCCTGGCTTTGCGCGGGCATCGGGTTCATTTTATCACGCACGCACAGCCGGTCAGGCTTTCATTGCTCACGGATCGCATTCACTTTCACGAAGTGATGGTTTCGGATTATCCACTCTTCGACTACCCTTCTTATGAGCTGACGCTTTCCAGCAAACTCGTAGAGGTGGTCGAACGGGAGAAACTGGAGCTGTTACACGTACACTATGCCATTCCGCATGCTTATGCGGCTTATATGGCTCAGAGAATGCTCGGGGAAAAAGGCGTATACATACCCTTTGTCACCACCCTCCACGGGACGGACATTACCGCTGTTGGCCACCAGCCTTCCTATAAGCCGGCGGTTACCTTTAGCATTAATCAATCCGATGCCGTGACGGCGGTTTCCCGGAGTTTGCGCGATGAAACCTATGAATGCTTCGATGTACGGAAGGACATTCAGGTGATTTACAACTTTGTCGATCTCGATGGTACGGTTGTCGATCCGACGCGTTGCGAACGCGGGGCTTTGGCTGGTGCACATCAGCGAATCATCACGCACGTGAGCAACTTTAGACCGGTGAAGCGAATACGGGATGTCATCGATATCTTTTACGGCATTCAAAAGAAGATTCCCGCTGTGCTCCTAATGGTGGGTGAGGGGCCTGAAAAGCGTCTCGCTGAAGACCGGGTAAGAGAACTCGGTCTCGCAAAGCAAGTCAAATTTTTGGGCAATTGCCTTGAGGTCGGTGCGGTTTTGCACTATTCCGATTTGTTTTTACTGCCTGCCGAGAGGGAGAGTTTCGGATTGGCCGCCTTGGAGGCCATGGCTTTTAGAACGCCTGTCGTCTCTAGCGATGCCGGGGGGTTGGGGGAGGTGAATCGAAATGGATTCTCCGGTTTTCTCAGTCCGGTGGGCGCGGTTGAACGCATGATTCAGCACGGGATTTCAATTCTAAGGGACGATGCCATTTTAGAGCGATTTAAGAACCAGGCTCGTCGGGTGGCAGCTGCGTTTAACCGAGACGAGATCGTGCCGCAATACGAATCGGTTTACGCAGCGGTTGTGCGCGATAGGGCTGCCGTCAAGTGAGGGTTGCGACCGATAATCCGCCGACGGCGCTCACATATTCGGTTTGCAGCTGCACTGCGGCTGAGTCGTATCTTTACCGCTTGTAAAAATAAACCAGAGATGGATGCAGATCACGGTGCGCCACGCGCCAAAAAAGTTGCTGAGAAACTCACGGTACATGGCGATACGCGTATCGATAACTACTATTGGTTAAAAGAGCTCGGAAACCCCGAAGTCGTCGACTATTTAAGAGCTGAAAACGAATACACGGCCGAGAAGCTGCGCGAAACCCAGGCGTTCCAACGGAAGCTGTTCGATGAGATGAAAGCCCGAATTGAAGAAGATGACGAAAGCGTTCCTTACAGACACAGGGGTTACTGGTATATTTGCAAGTATCGAAAAAATTGCGAATACCCCATTTACACGCGTAAAAAGGAAACCTTGGACGCAGCTGAAGCGCTGCTGTTTGACGTCAATTCAATGGCTGTGGGACAGGCGTATTATCATTTGGATGGCATCTGTGTTTCACCCGACAACCGGATGGCTGCTTTTGGCGTGGATCCGGTGGGACGTCGCGCCTACACCCTGCGGGTTAAAAATATAGAGACCGGTGCGATTTTGTCCGATCGGATTGAAAACACCACGGGTTCTTCCGCTTGGGCAAATGACAACCAAACCCTTTTTTACACCCGAAGGGATGCTGCTCTGCGCCCGTATCGGATTTACAAACACAAGTTGGGCGGCAATCCCGCTGCCGATGTATTGGTCTATGAAGAAAAAGACCCCGCTTTTGGCGTTTATGTGGACCAGACCAAATCTCAAAAATACATCGTTATCCAGGCGTCTAGCACCCTATCTCAGGAGTACTGGATTTTGGCTGCGGATGAACCCGATGGGGCATTTCGCATATTTCAAAGGCGTGAAAGGGGCTTGGAATACCATATTTGCCATTGTGGCGATGTCTTTTACATCCTTACGAATGAGGACGGTGCGACGAATTTTAAGGTGGTGGAAACGCCTGAATCCGAGACCGCTAAAGAAAACTGGATAGACGTCGTACCCCATCGAGCCGACACCTTTATCGAAGATATGGATGTGTTTAAGGACTACTTGGCAATCCAGGCGCGCCGCTGTGGTTTGGTACAGATCGACATCCGTCCCTGGCATGGAGTGCCCCATTGCATCGATTTTGACGAGCCGACTTATGCCGTGCGTTTGGGTGACAACTGCGATTTCGATACCGATGTGCTCCGTTATGTCTATACCTCGCTGACTACACCTGTTTCGGTGGTGGACTTCAATATGAAGACCAAGCGAAAAACCTTGAAAAAGCGACAAGCGGTATTGGGCGGCTTTAACCAATCGGATTACCGGGCTGCGCGCATTTGGGCTCCGGCTCGAGACGGCAAAAAAGTACCGGTTTCGTTGGTCTATAGCAAAACGACTGTGCCCAGCCCGGACACACCGCTTTTGCTCTACGGCTATGGCTCCTACGGGCATACGATCGATCCGCACTTTAGCAGTCTGCGTTTGAGTTTGCTAGACCGCGGCTTTATCTATGCGATAGCCCATATCCGAGGCGGGCAATACTTGGGCCGTCCCTGGTATACCGATGGGAAGTTGCGCAACAAAAAAAATACGTTTACCGATTTTATCGATGTCGGAAAATTTTTGATCGAGCAGCGCCATACCAGTCCCCGGCATTTGTACGCTGTGGGTGCTAGCGCGGGTGGCCTACTCATAGGAGTCGTTGTGAATGAAGCCGCTGCGCTTTTCCACGGCTCGATAGCCCAGGTTCCCTTTGTAGATGTGGTGACCACTATGTTGGATGAATCCATTCCGCTGACCACCGAAGAGTACGATGAATGGGGCGAACCAAATGACGGCGCTCATTATGCATACATGAAGTCCTATTCACCCTATGACAACGTGGCCCAAAGAGAATATCCACACCTTTTGGTTACCACCGCACTGCACGATTCTCAGGTTCAGTATTGGGAGCCGGCCAAGTGGGTAGCCAAACTCCGTGAGTTCAAAAAGGGAGACCGGTTGCTGTTGCTCAAGACCGATATGGATGCGGGTCACTCAGGGGCTTCTGGGCGCTTTGAATCCCTGAAGGAAACCGCTTTGGAATATGCTTTTTTACTTGATTTAGAGGGTATTGACCAGTGATTGGTGCGTAAATTTTTGACCGATAAAAGAAAAAAGTGATAGCTAGTGTTAGCGGAACTTAAATTTTTGTCATAGCTTTGCACTTCGTCACCTATTGAATATGGCCAAGAGATATAAGAATATTTTGGAGGTTATTGGAAATACACCGCTGGTAAGGCTCAACGATATTGTCAAAGATTTAAAGCCCAGAGTTTACGCCAAACTCGAATCCTTCAACCCCGGCGATTCGACCAAAGACAGAATAGCGAAATACATCATAGAAAAAGCAGAGCGCGAGGGGCGCATTCAGCCCGGGGGAACCGTAATTGAGGCCAGTAGTGGAAATACCGGATACAGCGTGGCTTTAACCTGCCGGGTTAAGGGCTATAGCTGCATCGTTACCGTACCGGACAAGGCATCTAAGGAGAAGGTATCGATGCTTCAGGCGATGGGTGCCAAGGTTTACGTTTGCCCGAGCGATGTGTTGCCAGATGACTCGACTTCTTATTACGCCAAGGCCAAGTCACTTGAGAAGCGGATTAAAAACTCGCTGTACGTCAACCAATACTTCAACGATGACAATACCGAGTCGCATTACTATTCGACCGGTCCTGAGATCTGGACCCAAACCGGTGGACGCATCACCCATTTTGTCGCCTGTTCGGGCACGGGTGGTACCATTTCGGGTACGGCTGCTTACCTCAAAGAACGCAATCCCAACGTGCAGGTGATCGGCGTGGATGCCTGTGGATCGGCCTTGAAAAAATACCACGAAACCCTGGAATTCGATATAGACGAGATTTTTCCGTATACCATTGAAGGGGTCGGCAAAAACATGATTCCCGGTACGACCCGCTTTGAACTGATCGATCGCTTTGTCAAGGTAAAGGATTCCGATGCGGTTTTTAGAACGCGCGAATTGCCTTTAAAAGAAGGAATTATGGCGGGCTATTCATCGGGCGCTGCCATGCAAGGTGTGATCCAAATCGCAGCGGATCTGCGCGAGGACGACTGGCTCGTGGTCTTGTTTCCCGATCACGGCTCGCGATACATGAGCAAGGTGTTTAATGACGAATGGGTAAGGGCACAGCATTTCTATGAGGAGATCAACGGCAGAGAGGTAGAGGTGGCGTTTGAAGAACTCAATTTTGTGAAACGAGCGCGTGAATTCCTATGAATGTTGTAGAGGTAGATAGGCGCAATGGCTTGTCTGCTACAGCGTTTTATGAGGCATACCAAAAACCGAGGAAACCGGTCGTGTTAACCGATTTTGCCGACGACTGGCCGGCGGTAAAGAAATGGACTTTCGACTTCTTCAGAGAAAATTACGGCCATTATACGGTTCCGATTTGCGATGCGGCATTTCATAGGGCAGGTGGTGCCTATATGAAGCATTCGCACGTGATGCGCTTCGGGGATTACTTAAACCTCATCGAAAATCACCCCACCGAAAAACGCATTCACAACTTTCAAGTGATGCGAGAAGCGCCGGAATTGGCCGGCGATTTTATCCGTCCCCACTTGAAGGGCTTACACTTCTTTCGGTTTGCCTTGCTGTTCTTTGGCGGCGCGGAGTCCAGGCTTAATTTACACTATGATATAGATTGTTCACATGTATTTTTAACCCATTTCATCACCCGTAAAGAAGTCTACCTGTTTCCGCCTGGGGAAGGTAGGCTGTTGTACCAATACCCCTATACCGTGCAATCGCATATAGATGTGTTAAACCCCGACTTGAAAGCGTTTCCCGCTTTTCAATTCACCACACCGCACCACGCCGTACTGAATCACGGGGAAACGCTATTTATTCCCAGTCGGTGGTGGCATTTCGTCTATTATACCGAGGGCGGCTACTCCTTGGCGATTCGTGCCAGGGGGTCTCTCATCGATGCGATTCAAGGATCTTGGAACTTGGTTCGACACTTTGTGGTGGATAAGGGGATGAATGCGCTCAGCGGCGAGGGGTGGAAGCGTTGGAAAGCGCGTGAAGCCCAACGCAGGGCGGTATCCGCCTTGGAAAAGATAAAATCTCAGTCGTGAAGCACATCTTGATAACCGGTGTTTCCAGTGGTATTGGCTATGATGCGGTGCGTTACTTTTTGCAGCAGTCGTATCGCGTATTCGGCAGTGTCCGCACGGAGGGAGATGCGGAGCGATTAAGGCGGGATTTTCCCCGTGATTTCTACCCCCTTATCTTTGATGTTAGGGATGGAACAGCCATTCACGAGGCAAAAATTCAAGTGGAACGCACTTTACAAGGCGCGGGTTTGGATGTTTTGGTGAACAATGCGGGCATCAGTATCAATGGCCCTATGGCTTTGGTTCCTCTAAAGGCTTTGCGCCTTCAGCTCGATGTCAATGTGATGGGGTTACTCGCGGTGACACAAGCCTTCTTACCTTTACTCGGTTTGGGTACGGGCTCGAAGTACGAGCCCGGCCTGATTATCAATATAGGTTCTGGTGCGGGACGCATCACCCGGCCTTATATGGGTCCTTATGCCGCTTCCAAACACGCGGTAGAAGCCCTGTCTGACGCCATGCGGCGCGAGTTGGCGGATTTTGGGATCAAGGTTGTGCTCGTCCAACCGGCTGCCGTAAATACCCCGATTTTTCAGAAGGCCAAGCGAAGCGAAAACCCTTATAAAGACACGGAATATGAAGCGGTATACGATAAATTGGGAGATGTCATAGACCAGCTGGTTTCTGCTGCGATTCCAGTTAGAAAAGTGTCCCGAGTATTGTATAAAGCCGCTGTGCATCCGAATCCGAAAACGCGTTATTTCGTCGCGTCCAATAAGGTGAAGCTGGTGTTTTGGTTGGCGACTCATGTACTGCCCGATAAAATATTGGACAAGATATTTCGCAAGCAGCTGAAAAAAAGCGCATTAAAAACCTAGTGTTATGAATGATTTATTCGATCGAATATACAGTGATCAAGGCCCCTTGGGGCGCTACGCATCCCAATACGAAGGCTACTTTATCTTTCCTGAATTGGCAGGTGAATTGCAGCCTCGGATGCGGTTTCAGGGTAAGGAGGTGATCGTTTGGAGTACCAATAATTATTTGGGTTTGGCCAACCATCCAGAAGTGCGAAAAGTAGATGCAGCGGCGGCTCGGGATTGGGGGCTCGCTTATCCGATGGGGGCTCGTCTGATGTCTGGACAAACCCGATACCACAGTGCCTTGGAAGCGGAATGCGCGGCATTTGTACAAAAGGAAGCCGCCTGCTTGTTGAATTACGGCTACCAGGGCATGGCATCGACCATCGATGCCCTAGTCTGCAAAAACGATGTAATCGTGTACGACTCGGATTCCCATGCGTGCATTGTGGATGGGGTTCGCATGCATATGGGCAAGCGCTTTAGCTATCAGCACAACGATATGGAGAGCTTGGAAAAAAACCTGGTTCGCGCGGTGCGCATCGCAACTGAGACAGGGGGAGGTATACTGGTGATTACCGAAGGGGTTTACGGCATGCGCGGTGTACAGGGCAAGCTCAGAGAAGTCGTCGAATTGAAGCAGAAATACCCGTTCCGGCTTTTGGTCGATGATGCGCATGGTTTCGGTACCTTGGGAAAGACCGGTGCGGGCGCTGGCGAAGCACAAGGGGTACAAGACGAGATCGACGTGTACTTTGCCACTTTTGCCAAGTCTATGGCCAGTATAGGGGCTTTTGTAGCAGGGGACAAAACCATCGTACGGTACTTGAAATACAACTTGCGTTCTCAAGTTTTTGCCAAGTCCTTGCCCCTGCCTATTGTAATCGGCGCCTTGAAACGTTTGGAAATGATCAGAACCATGCCCGAGCGCAGAGAAAAGCTGTGGGAAAATACCCGTGCACTGCAATCCGGATTAACAGCTAGCGGCTTTGACATCGGGGATACCGATACTTGTATCACTCCGGTTTTCTTCTATGGGGATCCGATTAAGGCAGCAGATTTTGTTAAAGAATTGCGAGAAACCCATCGGGTTTTCTGTACTGTGGTAATCTATCCGATTATTCCCAAGGGTATGATCCTCTTGCGCTTGACGCCAACTGCGCTGCATACGCGGGCGGATATAGACGAAACCCTAGCAGCGTTTTCCGCCCTGTCCGATAAGGTGGCGAGCGGCACGTACAAATCGAATTAACCCAGGATTTAATCCATAGCGATAGCGTTGGGATGTGCTGAAAATTCAGTTTCTCATTTGTATTTACACGCTGTGGCTTCTTGAGAGCGGGATTCAGCTCCTTGCTCTTGACTTTTTGTGGGGATTTGAAAAGGGGACTTGTCTTTATATCTAGAGGACGGTCTGAACCCCCAACCTTATTTTTTGTTCTCGGTTAACAGTTTGAAATGCCGGTATTTCTTTGTTTTTATCTCTGTGGTCGGCCCGGCTGACTTTTATTGGGTGTCCCAACTCAGGAGCGTCTGGAAAGGCAGCCTTATTTTTTATTCTCGGTTGAAGTTTTGAAAAATGGTGTTGTTTTTTGTATTTGCGCTGTGTGAGGCGGTTTAAAATCCAACCTTTATTTTCTAGATGTTTGCCCTTGTGGGGGTTGGTCTGAAAATCCAGCGATTGTTTTTTGGGGTTTGCCTTGTGTGGGATAATTTGAAAGGCGGATTTTATTTTTTGTACTTGCGGGACG
>JBAJNK010000075.1:0-5700 GCA_036881805.1 Flavobacteriales bacterium | reverse complement strand
TTTGTCCGTATGTGATGATTTGGATAAGGTGCTTGTTTTTTTCTTCTCCCCATAAATCGATCTGAAGAGAGAGATTTATTTTTTGTTTCCATTTGAGTCGGTTTGAAAGATGGGATTTGTTTTTTTCGCATTTGATGTTTTGAAAAAGGGGCTTATTTTTCGTGTTTATCCAGATGGGGTAGTTTGAAAATCCGAGCTTGTTTTTTCATCCCTGTGGCCAGCCCCACCGTCTTTTATCTCGTAGTCTACACCTGTGAATCAGCTTAAAGAGGGGGCATTTTTTTATGTTTGTATGGCGGTTTGGAGCGTCGCGCTTACTCTTTTGTTTTTCCTCTTGTGCAGCAGCTTAAAAGGTCGGTTTTATCCTTTGTTTCTATGGGACGTCTGAGAAAGGAGGCTGTGTTTTTTGTCCTTGGCTGACAGCTTGAAAAAGACCTATACTGTCTATATGCGGTCGATTATTTCCGTTTGAAATCGGGAACGTATCGCTTGCAGCAGCCATTTCGATAAAAGATGACAATCTGTTCGATCTCATCCCCGGCAAATGCGCATTCAGCTGGGCTGCCGTCTTCGCTTTCAAGGGGTACTTTGTTTTGGGATTCCGATTGTAGCATAGGCTGCCTTCCCATTACGAGCCAATACGAGTTTAAATCCGGGTAGGCCCCGAGGAGTTTTACGATTAAATCCAAGCTCGGTTTGTTTCGACCCGATAGGATATGTGAGATACTCGAGCGCTGTATGCCGATGTTTTCAGCGAGCTGGGAGGCCGTCAAACCGTAATGCTTCAAAACGGTTTCAATGCGGGTAGCTATTTCATTGTGCGCCATGTTTACAAATGTAATGAATTCATTTATTCACCGGTGAAATCGATCTAAAAAAGAGAAATATATTTTAAACTATAGGTTTATGTAAAAAATATAAATACTTGAAAATAAAATATTTATAATTTAATTTAACAAAACAATTAGCCCCTTAGCGCCGTGCTGTTAAAATAGTAAATCACTTGTTTACAAGTAGAAACATTCGGGTTTGGAGAAAAGTGTATTTGCGTTGGTTTTAAAGGGGATTGACCTATATCGCCACTGCGAGACATCCGTCTTTTTTGTACACTTTTTGGACGAAGCCTTATATTTGTCAGACAGAAGAAGCGGAGTAGATGCCAAAGGCGAACAAAATTGCGGTGATGACTTCGGGTGGCGATGCGCCGGGCATGAATGCTGCGATACGCGCTGTGGTACGGGCTTGCGCTTATTATCGCGTTGAATGCAAAGGCATTCGATTGGGCTATGAAGGATTGATAGCCGGCAAGTTGGTGCCCATGGGCCCGCGGATGGTTAAAAATTTAATCGGTAGAGGGGGGACCATACTGAAAGCGGCTCGTTCCGAGTCGTTTCAGACGGAAGCGGGGCGCAAAGAAGCCTGCCAACAGTTGGAGAAGCACGGCGTAGGTGCACTGGTCGTCATCGGTGGGGATGGCTCTTTCACGGGCGGGATGATTTTCGAAAAGGAGCACGGTATTCGCGTGATTGGCATTCCGGGTACCATTGACAACGATATTTACGGCACGGATTATACCATTGGGTACGATACGGCTCTGAACACCGTGGTAGAAGCCATCGACAAGATTCGGGATACAGCCACCTCGCACAATCGGTTGTTCTTTGTAGAGGTGATGGGGCGGGATGCCGGTTTTATAGCGCTGAACAGCGGTATTGGCATAGGCGCACAAGCGATTTTAATCCCGGAGCAAAACATGGAGCTCGAGACGCTCTTTAGCCGGTTGTCCCGCAGCCACAAAAGCCGCAAGTCTTCCAGTATCGTAGTGGTAGCGGAAGGCGATCAGTTGGGCAATGTGTACGATTTGGCCAAAGCGGTAAAAATGCGTTACCGGGAATACGATATTCGCGTGACGGTTTTGGGACATATCCAACGCGGTGGCGCCCCCTCTTGTTATGACCGCGTATTGGCGAGCCGTTTGGGTGTGGCTGCTGTGGAAGCGCTCTTAGCCGGGAAAAGCGGTGTGATGGTGGGTATTCGCCACAACGCAGTGGTAGAGACGCCATTGGATCAGGCGGTTAAAGCGCATAACCCATTGGATATGGAGTTGAAAAAAATAGCGGATATCACCGCTGTATGAAATTCCATATGTCAGATTGAGTTTCAAACCAGTTCAAAGCAAAGGAGATGGAGAAGATTAAAGTGGGCATAAATGGCTTCGGCCGGATTGGACGCCTCGTTTTCGCAGCTGTCACGAGGCGAGCAGACATCGAGGTGGTCGGTATCAACGATTTACTAGCGCCTGAACAAATCGCATACCTGTTGCGATACGATTCCGTTCACGGCGGATTTCAGGGAGAAATACAACTAGAATCCGATCACCTCGTAGTAAATGGCAAAAAAATTCGGGTGACCGCTGAGAAAAATCCGGCCGACTTGAGATGGGATGCGATAGGGGCTTTATATATTGTGGAATCCACCGGCTTGTTTTTGACCCGAGAATCCGCCGGTGGACATATCCGTGCCGGTGCCAAAAAAGTAGTGCTATCGGCTCCGTCGAAAGATGATACCCCCATGTATGTGATGGGGGTCAACCACCAAAGGGCGCACGCCAGCGACAATTTGGTTTCAAACGCTTCTTGTACGACCAATTGTCTGGCCCCCTTAGCCCAGGTAATCCACGATCACTTTGGCATTGCAGCGGGGCTTATGACCACCGTACACGCGGCTACTTCTACCCAGCGGTTGGTAGACGGGCCTTCGAAAAAGAACTACCGCTTGGGGCGTTCCGCCCTGGTAAACATCATTCCCACCACGACAGGCGCTGCCAAAGCGGTGGGTAGGGTGATCCCTGAATTGGATGGAAGGCTTACCGGTATGGCCATGCGCGTTCCGACTGCGGATGTATCCGTAGTGGATTTGACCCTGCGCTTGGGGAAAGCCACCGATTACGATACCTTGGCAAAGACCGTAAAAAGGGAAGCCGAAGGGCGTTTAAAAGGAATTTTGAAATACACAGATGAACCCGTTGTATCCAGTGATTTTATAGGGGAAACCCACACTTGCGTATTTGATGCCGGCGCCGGCATCATGCTCAACGGCCAATTTGTAAAGCTGATCGCCTGGTATGATAACGAAGTGGGGTATTCCGACAAATTGGTCGATTTGCTACAACACATAGCGGGGTTGTAAAACGAGGGGACTCGAGAAAATAAAGGTTGGATCGGGTGAGAGAAAATATGTGAGTGATTTGATATGGGCGCTTGTAAACGGGTTTTTTTCGGTCTATATTTTTTATAGGACGTGTTGGGATGGATGCATGTAGAATTGAAAACGGCACACGCTGATACATGGAAACGCTTTTAAGCCAATACCTCGAGACGAGGCGAAAGACCGAAGAACTCTGCGCACCCCTTCACGCAGAAGATTATATTCTGCAAACCGAATTCTTTACGAGCCCGCCCAAATGGCATCTCGCGCATACCACTTGGTTTTTCGAGGAGATGGTCCTCGAGGAAAACGGTGCGGATTATCAGGTATTTCACCCGCATTTCGGTTATTTATTCAACAGTTATTACAATGCGATAGGCAAACGGGTACCCCGCGCCCAAAGGGGAAGCATAACCCGCCCTGGGGTCGATGTGATTTACGCCTATCGAAAGCACGTAGATCAATACCTATCCCGACTCTTATCCGCCCCGGTATCCCGTGCGGTAGCTGCGCGAATCACCCTCGGCATCCACCACGAACAACAACATCAGGAGCTGTTGCTCGCCGATTTAAAGTACGGCTTGGGACACAATCCGATCTACCCGGTTTACCATCCCGATTTCAATTGTATGAAAGACAAAAATCAAGCGGTGGGCTGGCTGGGAATTCCGGAAGGGATCTATGAAATCGGTTGCGATTCAACGGGGTTTTGCTTTGATAATGAGCGGAGAAGGCACAAGGTATACCTGCACGACTACTCGATTTCAAAGGCTTGGGTCACCAACGGTGAATTCATGGAATTCATAGCGGCTCGCGGGTATGAGAAATTCCAATATTGGCTCGATGCGGGTTGGGCTTGGGTGTGTAACAGCGGCGTAAAAAGTCCGCTGTATTGGCATGAGATAGACGGCAAATGGCATGTATATACGCTAGCGGGTTTACAACCCGTCGATCACCAAGCCCTGCTCGCACATGTTTCCTTTTACGAAGCGAGCGCCTTTGCCCTGTGGAAGGGGTGTCGTTTGCCCACCGAGTTTGAATGGGAAGCCGCCTCGGGTCAGCTCCAATGGGGTGCGCGTTGGGAGTGGACGAATTCGGCCTACCTCCCTTACCCCGGTTTTAAAGCAGTACCCGGTGCCCTAGGCGAGTACAACGGCAAATTCATGATCGATCAAATGGTGTTGCGCGGGTGTTCTGTAGTTACGCCGAGGGGTCACAGCAGACATACGTATCGCAATTTCTTTCACCCGCATTTTCGATGGCAATACGCCGGGATTCGCCTCGCGAAATAGAGATGATAGAACAGTTTAAAAGAGATGTCGACCGCGGTTTGAGTCATCATCCCAAATCCCTGCCGTCCAGGTATTTTTACGACAAGCGGGGCGATGCGCTATTCGTCGCGATCACGCGCATGTCCGAATATTATTTGACCCGGGTGGAATTTGAAATACTCAGCCGAAAAACGCAGCTTATCACCCAGGCATTGGGGCTTCAAAAAGGCAGGTATTTCGAACTCGTAGAACTCGGTGCTGGCGATGGCAGTAAGACCAAGGTGCTCATCCGTGCATGGCATCGGGCGGCCTACCGATTCACCTATCTGCCTATCGATATATCTCCATATGCGCTCGACGGGCTTGCCGGTGGTCTAACCGAGGAATTACCCGGTGTTTCCATACGAAAACAATGCGGTGACTACTTTGAAATACTGGATTCCTTGCGGGGGGATCGGCATCCCAAAGTCGTTTTATTTCTGGGCTCCAGTATGGGCAATATGCCCGATGAGCGGGCTGCTGAATTCGTCTATGAGCTCGGTGTCCGGCTGCGGCCGGACGACAGCTTGTTACTGGGTCTCGATCTGATTAAAGACGCGTCCATCGTCTTGCCGGCTTATCGTGGGGGTATCACTCGGGATTTCAATTTGAATCTGCTGCTGCGCATCAATGGGGAATTGGGTGGCGAATTCGATGTCAACGCATTTAAACACCGCGTTGCGTACGATGTGCACGAGGGCATTGTAAAAAGCTATTTGGAGAGCACCCGAGCGCAGGAAGTCCGCATTTCAAAGATCGGCAAGCGCTTTTCCTTTGAAAAAGGCGAAAAAATCCATACGGAAATCTCACGAAAATACAACGACAGCATACTGGCGCGAATCATCGCCAATACCGGCTTTCGGATTGTGGACAAACTGACGGATGGCCAAGGGTGGTTTGCGGACTACGTTTTAAAGCGTTGTTAGCGCGCTAGCCTGTTGATAATTTGGGTTTCGCCAAAGCGGTGTGGGCCGGCAGCGATTCAGCCCTCGACTCAGTTCCAGAGTTTCACCGCTCAAAAGTAATTTTGGCGCATTAAAATTTTCAAAGGGATAAACTCATTTTATTGGCTTCTCCACGAGAATCCGTCATGTCCCATCGGGTTTTGCTTTTATATAATATTTTTTATAACTTAGCAGCCACTTAGCCAAATCCCAAAAGACGATGCGGAGAGACTTGTCTG
>JBAJNK010000074.1:0-22243 GCA_036881805.1 Flavobacteriales bacterium | reverse complement strand
TGAGGAACAGGATATTTCTATCCATTATGCTGGTGGTTGTGATCAGCTCATTGTTCACGGCTTTGGTCGCCGTTTTTCGCTTTCAAAAAGCCGAGGACAAGTACTACAATTTGCGCCTGGAACAAAAGAAGTCGGCCATACGCTCGGGCATTGATTACATCATTGCACAATCACCTGAAAATGCAACACCGAGAAACATAAAGTCCATGTTGGAGACACGCATTTACGAGCTATCTGAAATCAATGGGTTGGATATCAACATTTTTAATCTAAGCGGTGACTTACTCATCTCTTCAAACCCGCCTTTGACCAACAGCAGTTCACGCACCGAGGTCCCGGCCGGGATTTTGGTGCAACTCAGCAAAAAACCGCAGATTAGCATACAGGAAAAGAAAGCCGGTGATACGTATACATATCGCGCTGCCTATTCCTTCATTTACAACCTCGACCTCCGCCCAGTCGCCATTTTAAACCTGTCCTATAGGCAAGGGGATACATTCCTGACCAACGAGCTCCACGCTTTTCTAAAAGACATCGGCATCACTTACCTGATCATCATAATCGGTTCCGCCTTTTTGTCCTTACACCTTTCCAAATTGATTACATGGCAATTGGAAATCATTCAAAACCGTTTGAAAAGGACACAGTTAGCCCAGCGGAACGAACAAATCCAATACAGCCGTCGCGATGAATTGCGCCCATTGGTAGATGCGTACAACGAAATGCTGATCGAATTGGAAAAGAGTACAGAACGGCTCGCCAAAACAGAGCGTGAATACGCCTGGCGCGAGATGGCCAAACAGATCGTACACGAAATAAGAAATCCGCTCACACCCATGCGCTTAATGATTCAAAACTTCGTGCAGCGATACAATCCCGCAGCTGCCGACGCCCAGCAAAAACTAACGGATTTTTCCAAATCCATGATACAGCAAATCGACAACCTTTCCGCTATTGCTTCCACCTTTTCAGATTTTGCTCGAATGCCTGCGCCTACCGACCAACCGCTTGCCTTGGATCCGTCGTTGGCCACCGCTTTGGACCTCTTCGACGGCCGAGCCGTCTCTTTTGAGCCCGGTGCCAAAGACGTGGTCGTATTCATGGATAAGTCACAATTTAACCGTTTGATTATAAACGTTTTGAAAAACGCGCTGCAAGCCATCCCAGCAGGCAGAAAACCGAAAATCTACGTCCGTTCTTCGGTGAAAAATACCCATGCGATCGTTGAAATTCAAGATAATGGATCCGGCATTTTACCCGACCGCCAAGGATTGATTTTTGAACCGCAGTTCACCACCAAATCCAGCGGCATGGGACTGGGTTTGGCCATAGTTAAAAACATCGTCAAGGGCTACGGTGGCAAAATTTATTTCAAGACCAAACCCGGTTCAGGTAGTTCTTTTTATATTGAACTCCCAATTGAAAAGACGAGGACATGAGCGATAAAAACCCGCTGGATTCGAGGGATTTGGATAAAATTCGAATCCTGACCATCAACCGACCCAAAAGCCTAAACGCTTTGAACGCGCTTACCATTGAGGTGCTACACGACGCGGTTCGAGAAGCTGAAAAAGCAGAAAATATCCGTGTGATCATCCTGACTGGAAGCGGCGACAAAGCCTTTGTCGCCGGCGCGGACATCAAAGAATTTTCCGACTTTAAGGCCGCACAAGGTGCTGAATTGGCGCGCAAAGGCCAGCAAATACTATTTGATACCATCGAAGACCTGCACAAGCCCGTCATAGCAGCCATCAATGGCTTTGCATTGGGCGGCGGCTTGGAATTGGCTATGGCGTGCCACATGCGGGTAGCCGCTGAGCATGCCCAATTGGGCATGCCCGAGACCGCTCTGGGACTGATTCCCGGATACGGGGGTACCCAGCGATTACCCCAGCTGGTCGGCAGGGGAAAGGCGATGGAGATGATCTTGACCGGTGCTTCGGTCAGCGCACAGCAAGCCGCTATATGGGGCCTGGTCAATTACACTACGACGGGTAAAAACCTATTGAAAAAATGCGAGGAAATCGCTGCCGAGCTGATTAAAAATGCCCCTCAAGCACAGGCGGCTGCCATCCATGCCATCCATGCCGGCTTTTACCGAGAAGGATTTAAGACAGAGATTCGAGCATTTGGTGAATGCTTTGATACGGATGATTTTAAGGAAGGGACCCAGGCTTTCCTCGAGAGGCGGAAGCCGGCCTTTTAAGCACGGTATGCCGATTTGTTTTTATCCTTTTGAGTTGCTTTGACAAGCGGAGGCTTTTTTATTTCCGTTTGGCGGTTTGAAATGCGGGTTTTGTTTTTTGTCCCGGTCGGCTGCTTTAAAAAGTGGGGTTTATTTTTTTGTGCTCGATGGTCTGAAAAGGCCGCTTGTCTTTTGGTTTTGTCACCTTTTGGAGTCTGAAAAAGGGGTTATTTCCGTTTCCGATTGGCGGTTTAAAAAATGGGACTGCTTTTTTGATTTTGCCCGTTGTGGGGCAGTTTGAAAAGTGGGGTTTATTTTTTTGCGCTCGATCTTTTGTAATGACTTAAAAAGGGGATTATTTTCTGGCGTTTGCCCTTTTGTGCGCGTTTGAGCGTTCAGTCTTTTTTTGTGTGCGCCGACTTTTATCGCATAGTCGAGGCTGAAAGCTATCCTTATTTTTGTGTTTGCGTGGCGACCTGAAAGCGGGTTTATTTTTTGGTTTGATCTCTGTGGAGTGATTTAAAAGCGGGCTCGTTTTTATTTCCTGTGGTCGGCTGCGCTGCTCCTTATCAAAGCCACTGTGGATTAAAGTATTGCAGGCTATACGAGCTGTATGACGAATTTTCAGTACGAGTCTTATAAAAATCCATCCCCGTTGGAAGGGCATGGTTGACTAGCTCCGCTGCGCTTTATCGAGAGAAAAGCGAACTCGATTCGACGGTTCGATGGAAACGTACGAGCGGTCGTTTCGGGTCTTTTTGAAGACGACTTTACCCGTTTGCAATGCAAAAAGGGTATGGTCTTTGCCCATGCCTACATTTTCACCCGGATGGTGCTTGGTGCCGCGCTGGCGAACCAAAATATTGCCGGCTTCGGCCAACTGGCCGCCAAAGATCTTTACCCCGAGGCGCTTTGATTCCGACTCCCTTCCATTTCTGGAACTACCGACTCCTTTTTTGTGTGCCATGTCTTCGTACGTTTGGGGTTCTCATTTATCTTTGTCCGCTCGCAAGCGCTGTTGTAACTCCCTTAACGCATCCCACTTGCCCGCAGCGGCGAGCCGTGCCTGTTCAGGCCAGGTAGTGGGGTTTCGGGAGGCGTAATGACTGCCGGCACGGGTCAATATCTCTTTTAACTGCGGCACGCCTGCCCCGGCCAATTTGGCAAAGGTATCCACCCCAGCTTCAGCCAATACCCCGGCGGTTTTAGGACCGATACCTTCCAGTTTTTTCAAATCACCTGACCGGGCTTTTGCAACAGCCGGATTCTGAGCGGCCTGCTTGGGTTTAGTGCACAAGGAGAGGATTTCAATCTGTGTAAGGGGCTGTCTGTGACCGTTTTTCTTGCGATACCCCTTTCTCCGCTTCTTCTTAAAAACGATTTTTTTATCCGCTTTCAGGTGTCCCACTATCTTTGCGGCTACAGAAACACCTGACAAGACCGGATTGCCTACACAAATGGTATCCCCGTCTGCAGTCAGCAAAACACGCCCAAAGCGCACCGCATCGCCGACTGCACCCGCCAGGCGATTTACATAGAGCTTTTGATCGGGCTCAACCTTATATTGAAGCCCCGCTATTTCCACAACTGCATACATAGCCCGTCCTTTTCTCTAAGGCTGCAAATATAAAAAAACAGTTTGAACTCGGATCGGTATGTGCTTGCAAGCCGACTCGCCTGCGTTTTTGGGTTTTTCCCGAGCTCAACCCAAAGCGCGCTGAATGCGTTCGAATGCCTTCTGCAATGCCGATTCTGAAGCGGCATAGGAAATACGCAGGCCATTCGCCGCGCCAAAGGCTTCACCGGAAACGGTGGCAACACCTGCATGGTCTAGCAAATACAGGCTCAGATCCGATGCACGCCCGATGTGCGTGCCGCGGTAGGTTTTACCCAAACACTTGGAGATATCGGGAAAAATATAAAAGGCCCCATCGGGCACATTGGTCTGAAATACTTTGATCTCTCGTGCCCAATCGATTACCAAATCCCTTCTCCGCTTAAAGGCATCGACCCGATATTGGATTTTTTGTGGGTCTGTTTTTAAAGCGGTGATCGCCGCGCGTTGTGCGATGGCATTGGCACCAGAGGTAAACTGCCCTTGCAGCTTGGTACAGGCATCGGCAAGCCATTTGGGCGCCCCCACATACCCGATGCGCCATCCGGTCATGGCAAAGGCTTTGGAAAGCCCATTTACCGTAACCACCCGGTCGTAAATCTCCGTAAACTGCGCCAAACTCTGGTGTTTATCCCCGTAATGGATGTGTTCGTAAATTTCATCGCTCACCGCGATCACTTGCGGATAACGCGCCAAGACAGCGGCTAAAGCGCTTAGCTCTCCTTTGGTGTATGCACTGCCCGATGGATTGGCTGGTGAACTGAAAAGGAACAGACGGGTTTTGGGGCTCAAAGCCGATTCCAATTGCTCGGCCGTGATCTTAAAATTGTTTTTTAGGGTGCCCGGCACGATAACAGGTACCCCCTCAGCCAAGCGGACCATCTGTGGATAACTGACCCAATAAGGGGCCGGAATAATGGCTTCATCACCTGGATTCAAGACCGAAAGGCAAACGTTGACCAATGATTGTTTGGCACCGGTGGAAACCACGATTTGGTCGGCCCGGTATTCCAATCCGTTATCCCGCTTAAACTTGTGTGCGATAGCCGCACGCAGCTCCAGATACCCCGGCACCGGCGTATAGTGGTCATAGTGGCCATCGATAGCTACCTTAGCGGCTTCTGCGACAAATTGCGGGGCGTTAAAGTCGGGTTCGCCCAAGCTCAAATCGATGATATCCCTGCCCCGAGCTATCCATTCACGCGCTTGGGCAGTCATGGCCAAAGTGGCTGATTCAGACAGGGTCGCGATACGTCTCGAGGGCTGGTGGATCATCTGAGCCGTGAATTGACTGCAAAAATAATCAGGATTTTGTATTCTTATCCATTCCTGCACTTTTCATTCCTTTGCAGCGGAAAGCGGATGAAATGATCGACATACAACGCTATTTTCCAAATTTAACCCCTGTTCAAACCGAACGACTAGCGGCGCTCAAAGCGCTATACGACCATTGGAATGCGCGGATTAATCTGATTTCACGCAAAGACATAGGCGCTTTGTACAGCCGACACGTACTGCATTCGCTGGGTATCGCCAAGGTACAAGCCTTCTCGCCTGAAAGTCAAATCTTGGACGTGGGCACAGGAGGCGGTTTCCCCGGCATACCCTTGGCCATCCTATTCCCCGAAACCCATTTTTACCTCGTCGATTCGATTGGGAAAAAAATTAAAGCAGTTCGAGAAATCGCCGCATCGCTGGGGTTAGAAAACATAAGGACAGCACCCATACGGGCTGAAAACGCCAAAGGGGAATACGACTTTGTAGTCAGCCGAGCAGTCACCACCCTACCCAAACTCGCGTCTTGGGTGCGACAAAAAATCCGAAATACGAGCCAGCACGAGTTGGAAAATGGCATTTTATGCCTCAAAGGCGGAGACCTAAGCGCAGAGTTAGCCGGATTTCCACAGGCGCGGGTATTTCCGCTTTCTAACTATTTCACAGGGCCTTTTTTTACAACCAAAAAAGTAGTACACATACCCTTACACCCAAAAGGGTGAATAACGCAAGAGCGCGCTGAAATGACCCACCACATAGGCGCTGCCGGAACCACGTGCTTCATCTCATAAAAAAAGCCCAAAGCGTCTGACATAGAGTTGTTCGATACGGTTTTGTATATCTATTACGGCCCTTGATCGAGTAGAAATGATCCCGCATCCCCTTCCAACCCATTTATTTTCTGCGTCCTTATCCATTTCCTGTTTCTCAGCTCCAAACTACCAAGGAATAATTTTTTCGTCTTCCACCTTAAAAGTGCGTGAAGGGTACTTATTGATAAGCATATAGTCATGTGTAGCCATTAAAACCGCCGTGCCATTCGCCTTGTTGATCTCTCGGAGCAGCGATAAAATTTCTTCCGAGGTGCGGGGGTCCAAGTTTCCCGTAGGCTCATCGGCTATGATGACTTGGGGGTCGTTGAGAATGGCTCGGGCAATAGCGACACGCTGTTGCTCACCACCCGATAAGTTATGCGGCATAGCGGTTTTTTTGTCCACGAGATCGACGCAATCCAGTACCGCTGTAATTTTTTCACCTATGGCTTTTCTGCCTTTCCACCCCGTAGCCTTCAACACAAATCTAAGGTTTTCGTAGACATTTCGATCGGCCAACAATTGAAAGTCCTGAAAGATAATCCCCAATTTTCGGCGCAGTTGTGGGATGCTGCGCGCCTTTAAACGCCTGAGGTCATAGCCGACTACTTCCCCCCTACCCGACTGCAAATCGATATCGCCATACAAGATTTTCAAGAGGCTGCTCTTTCCACCGCCGGTTTTGCCGACTAGATAAAAAAAATCACCTTTTTTCAACCTGAGGTCAACCCCTGTTAGTACCTTTCGCTTTCCTTGAAATACATCCACACCTTCCAGTAAAATCACCAGCTCTTCCCCGTGCATCGGTTTTATTTTCCTCAAACTTACAAATCTAAATGAAAAGTCTTTTGCCACTTGACATAAAAACCGCTAAAACCCATACGGTTGCAAAATTCGATCCAGCGGGCAAAGGTCTCGGATTATAATTTCGTACATTTGTCTACTTTAAAACAAGCGCAACAACAGCATATCACAATGCGAGCAGAAAACGAGAAGAACAGCTATTCAGCCGACAGCATACAGGCCTTAGAAGGCATCGCGCACGTGCGCATGCGTCCCTCGATGTATATCGGCGATGTGGGTGCACGCGGCTTGCACCACCTGGTGTACGAAGTGGTGGATAATTCCATCGACGAGGCCCTGGCCGGCTATGCAGACCGAATAGACGTGGTGATAAACAAGGACAATTCCATTGCGGTAAAGGACAACGGCCGGGGTATTCCAGTGGATTTGCACAGAAAAGAAGGCGTTTCTGCCCTCGAGGTGGTCATGACCAAGATCGGTGCCGGCGGTAAGTTTGACAAGGACTCTTACCAGGTGTCTGGCGGCCTGCATGGGGTAGGTGTTTCCGTAGTCAATGCGCTTTCTACCCGCTTAAAAGCAGAAGTGCACCGCGGGGGTAAAATCTGGATGCAGGAATACGCTGTCGGAAAACCGCTCTACGAAGTAAGAGAAGTGGGCCACACGAGCGAAAGGGGCACGGTCATAACTTTTTTACCCGATCCGGATATCTTCGACGCTTTGGTTTACAATTGCGATACGCTCTCAGCGCGTTTGCGCGAGCTCTCTTTTCTGAACCGGGGCATCCACATTTCGTTGACAGACAGGCGAAATACGGATAGTGACGGGAATTTTGAACGCGAATCTTTTTACTCCGAAGGGGGCTTAAAGGAATTCATCGACTATATCGATGGCAACCGGGAAAAGCTCATGCAGCAAGTGATGTACATGGAAGGCGAACTCGACGGCATCCCTGTAGAAATAGCCATGCGTTACAATACTTCTTTTACGGAGCACACCCACACGTATGTCAATAACATAAACACCCACGAAGGCGGCACCCACCTGTCGGGCTTTCGCCGAGCGCTGACCCGAACCTTAAAGAGATATGCGGATGAATCCGGCATGCTGGCAAAAGAAAAGATAGAGGTCAATGGCGATGACTTCCGAGAGGGCTTAACGGCTGTCATTTCGGTTAAGGTAATGGAGCCCCAGTTTGAAGGGCAAACCAAAACCAAACTGGGCAACAAAGAAGTCAGCGGTGTGGTCGATCGCATCGTAGGCGAAATGCTCAGCAATTATTTGGAAGAAAATCCCGCTGATGCGAAACGAATCGTGGGAAAGGTGATTTTGGCCGCACGCGCACGCGCCGCAGCTAAAAAAGCACGTGAAATGGTACAGCGCAAGACCCCGATGGGGGGTTCTGGCCTACCGGGTAAATTGGCGGACTGCACCTCGCGCGACCCGGAATTAAGCGAAATTTACCTCGTAGAAGGCGACTCGGCCGGCGGTACAGCCAAACAAGGTCGCGACCGCATGTTTCAAGCCATCTTGCCGTTGCGGGGTAAAATTTTAAATGTGGAAAAAGCCATGCAACACCGGGTTTTTGAAAACGAGGAAATCCGAAATATCTTTACGGCACTCGGCGTTTCCATCGGTACCGAAGAAGACAGCAAGGCGCTAAACCTATCCAAACTCCGCTATCACAAGATTATCATCATGACCGATGCCGATATAGACGGCTCCCACATATCTACCTTGATCCTGACCTTTTTTTTCCGCTATATGAAGGACTTGATCGAAAACGGCTATGTGTATATCGCTACGCCACCCCTTTACTTAGTGAAAAAAGGAAATCGCAAGGCGTACGCCTGGAGTGATGCAGCGCGCGACCAACTCACCCAAGAGATGGGGGAAAAGGCAAGCGTCCAGCGTTACAAAGGTTTGGGGGAGATGAACGCCGAACAACTCTGGGACACCACCATGAAACCCGAGTACCGCACACTGCGCCAGGTGACCATCGAGAATGCCACCGAGGCCGATCGCATCTTTTCCATGCTCATGGGAGACGAGGTGCCACCGCGTAGGGCGTTTATCGAACGCAATGCGACTTATGCGAATATCGACGCCTAGGTAAAGCCCAAGACTGCCGCCCGGTGGCTGCTCAGTCCTACTAAAGCCCCAATCCCACAAAAAACTCGGTAAGTAAACGACTTTTCTTACCTTTACAAATAAAAAATGGCACGTACGGAATCCAATATGATCGAACTCGGAACGCGGGCACCGGCTTTTACGCTACCCGATAGCATTAGTGGTCGAGCGGTCTCGCTGGAAGAAGCAAGGGGTAAAAGGGCAACGGTACTCTTTTTCATCTGCAACCACTGCCCCTTTGTGAAACACGTGAATCCCGAACTGGTAAGACTAGCTGGGGATTACAAGGGTAGAGAAGTAGGCTTTATAGCGATCAACAGCAACGACGTGGAAAGCTACCCAGCAGATAGCCCTGAACAGATGCGTGTTGTAGCCGAGCGGTGGCGCTATCCCTTTCCCTATTTGTACGATGAAACCCAAGCGGTAGCCAAGCGTTACGAAGCGGCTTGCACCCCTGATTTTTATGTCTTTGGCCCAGACTTACAGCTGGTTTACCGCGGGCAGTTGGACGACTCTCGACCGGAGAATGGCAAACCGCTGACGGGGAGAGACATCCGGGCAGCCTTAGATGCCATCCTGGCCAATCAACCGGTCTCAGCAGATCAAAAACCCAGCATCGGCTGCAACATCAAGTGGAAACAGAGCCGATAAGTGCAAAGCGCACAAAGGGGATCAGCTATCCGACAGACCGTTATTCACAGTCAGCCACACCGGCTTTTGTAACATCGTTTACGCCTGAGGGAGACTTATCTTTTTGCGCTGTGTGGCAGTTTGGAAAGCGGGGCTTATTCGAGGCCGAGACCGCTTTGTCGTGCACTTATTTCAGGCGGCGAGCCCGGCTGATTTTTGTCACCCATTTTTATCCCCGTGTGTCAATCTGAAAAGGGGATATTTTTTGCTCCCGATTGGCGGTTTGAAAAAGAGTATTTTTTTATCCCCGTATAGCTTAAAAAGGTGATCTTGTCATTTGCGATTCCCTTGGGCAGTTCAGTTCTCCTTTGGCAGTGAAGGGAGATTTATCGCTGTCGGTTTTGACGCTGTAGTCCGTTCCGAAAAGCGGGGCCTATTTTTTATATCAATCTGTACATGACAGTGTAAAAGGAAGTTTTTGTATTGTTCCCGTGTTTGTGTTTCAGTTGTCAAATTCCAATCCCAAGGCTTTTGTGGGGCGGTTTGAAAAGGGGGTTATTTCCGTTCCCGATTGGCGGTTTAAAAAGTCGTATTGTTTTTCTGGTATTTGTCCTGCGTAGCAATTTAAAAAGCGGAACTTATTTTTTCCCTTTTGTCGCAGTTTGAAATCGGGCGCTTATCGCCTTTCACCCTTTGTGCGGGTTTAAACGGGGCCGTTTTTTTTGACTTCGAACCTGTCTGTGTAGTCCGCCATACTTACATTTACTCGTATACTCGAAATGGGATCGGCCCATATGTCAGTTTGAGAACTAGCCCCTATTTTTTTGTTTTTGTCCCTTGTATAAACCCAGATTGCGCAGCAGCGGGCATGGATTGATTTCAAAAGCCTATTTTCTCGGCCCGGTTACCCATGCGTAGACCTCAGGCTTGTCCCACTACAGCGATGTAGATACCCATTCACATTCGATCTAAAAAATACAGTTGGATGACGGGATAGGGACACTGAATTCCGAGAGAGACAGCCCGTCCTACTTCACGCTGTGCCAGCCCAGTGCGCCAACCCCATACAGCCCCACGCGCAAACAAATGGAAAGACTAAAGCGCTTTCCGAGCTATTCCGCCTGCTTCGCTGGCTTTTCCACTTCGATCCGAAAGCAAAGGGTGCTGTTGGGCGGAATGACTGTACCCGCGCCCCTTTCACCATACCCCAAATCCGGTGGAATGACCGCCCAGGCCCGGTCGCCGTAACCCATCTTTAACAATGCTTCTCTAAAGCCGGGAATCAAACGCGCGTTTTTGCTGTACGTCATCGACACAGGGCCATAGCGACGAGTGGGATCGAATTTTCCATTTTTCTTAGCCACCGCCTCGTCACTCGAGTCAAATAACTGACCGTTTGACAGATAGCCGGCGTATTGCACACCTATCTCAGCGCCGATCTCGGGCTTTTCTCCCGCCTTAGCTCGCTGCAGCCAAAGCATTTTAAGCCCTGAATCAAAGGTCTTGGACTTTTTAAACAGCTCGTCTGTAAAGAAGTGGCGCTTTTTTTCCGCTTCTCTCTCATAGGCTACCATTTTTTCCTTATAGGCCGCCATCTTTTCCGCAAAGACTTTCTTTGCATCGAAAGCTTTGGCCGATCGGCCTATACGGATAATCTGTACGGTCTTAATGGTATCCTTAGCCTGTATGGAGTCCACCACCTTTTGTGAAAGGGTATCCAATACATAGCCAAAAACGGAATAGTGCCCATCTAAATTCGGGGTAGCTCGCAAAGTGATATAAAACTGACTGCCATTGGTGTTTGGGCCTGAATTAGCCATAGCAACCGTCCCCTTTCGATCGTGTTTCAAGCTGTCGCTTATCTCATCTGGAAAACGATAGCCCGCCCCGCCCGATCCCGTTCCAGTGGGATCACCGGCTTGAATGACAAAACCGGGAACCACGCGGTGGAATGCAATGCCATCGTAAAAGCGCTTGGCTGCATATTTACCCGTATCGATTAGCGTTCCCTCGGCCAAACCGACAAAATTGGCTACCGTCATCGGCGCCTTTTGGTAGGCTAATTCGACCCAAATATCACCTTTATCGGTTTGGATATCGGCGTATATACCTTTTTCTAAATCCTTTTTGGGCTGACAGCTAGTCGTCAAAAATAACGATAGTACCAGCGTTGAAAACATCGCGCTCTTCATGGGCTATTACTTATTTGTTTTAATTTTAAATGCACGACTAAAGGCGTATTCGGCGCAATTCTGTCTCCATCACCGCGAAAACCAAAAGCCATGTGCGAAGGTATGAGAAAAATAGCAGAGTCCCCTACTTTTAATAATTTTATCCCTTCGTTTAAGCCATAGATGAACCCTTGTCCATCGAGTTTTATTTGCCTCGAACGGTTTTGATCCGTGCCGTAAATGATCTCGCCCTTTAGATTCCGAATATCGCAATCGACACCAACGGTCTCTCCAGCCCGTGGAAATCTTTTACCACAGCGATCTTTGGCGGAATCCACCACAGCATACCACAAGTCGAATCCCGTCGCTTTAAATCGCAGCCCGCTTCGCTGGGCATATGCTCGCAGTGCTTTGCGTTCTGCTGCATATACCTCTTTTGAAATCCGTACAGCTGCACTGTGCTTTGCCATATCGGAGCGGATGGGTGCACGTGCCTTCGGTTTTTGACAAGCGAACAAAAGTATACCCAAAAATAAGGGGTGAAAAAGTCTAAGGGTGCGCATATAAAAGTCCTCGATACCTCGCTAATAAGGATTCAAAGTAGGCCAGCGTTTCCGACATGCCCCTTTCTGAAATCCCGCCTGCAGCGTTGGTATGTCCACCACCGTTAAAGTACTGACTCGCCAATTCACAAACCGAAAAACCGCCCTTAGATCGAAATGAAATTTTAACCCGGCCGCGTTCCCTGTCTTCCACAAAGAGGGCAGCCAACCGAATGCCCGCTAGGGCCAGCGCGTAATTGACAAACCCCTCCGCGTCACCCCTTTGGTAATTGTTTTTTACCAACTCTTCGGACCACAGCACGATGTAAGCTGTGTTATACCCGGCCAAAACCTTGAGGTTTTGTAAGGCAGCAACCAGCAAATTAATGCGTTGAACCGTATAACCATCGCAAATGCGCTCGTGAATCTCATTGCCATCTGCACCGCGTTCTACCAAGTCGGCCGCTACGCGATAGGTCGTAGGCGAGGTGCCCGAGAAACGAAACGAACCGGTATCGGTCATGATCCCCGTATAGAGGCAAGTAGCTATCTCTTTATCGATCGACTCCAGGCTGCACAGCTTTGAGATGAAGTGGTAAACCATTTCACAGGTGCTCGACATGCCCACATCTGAATACACATAAGAAAAAGTATCTGGTTGGTGGTGGTGATCGATCAAAACCACCGCTGCCTGACTCCGCACCAATGCTTCACGCATCTTATGGGTACGCGATACCGTATTGAAGTCCAGATAAAAGATCAAATCCGCCCGCTCCAACAATCGATCGGCCGGAGCCGATTCGCGCGCATAAATCCATACCCGCTCAATCCCCGGCATCCATTTTAAATACCTCGGATAATCCGTAGGGCTTATAACCTGTGGGTTTTGATCGATTTTTTTTAAGAAGTGATACAAGCCCAAGCAGGCGCCCATCGCATCGCCATCCGGACTTTGATGGGGGACTAACACAATGCGGCAGGGATTTTTTAAAATCCCTTTTAAGCGCTGGATTTGTCGTACATTCACAGCTGCGAAATTACGACATCTAGAGCTTTTACCCACTCAAAAAATAAAGTCCATTGCGGTTTTCCAATCGGCCGAAAAACCCATTTCAAATTAAAATATTAGCTTTGCCACGAAGGAGAAAAAATGCGGGGAACAAAGACCTTTGCGATGATCAAACCCGACGCGGTAGAAGAAGGGCACATCGGCGATATACTTCAAAGCGTGACAGCGGCCGGATTTAAAATATCGGCCTTAGAAATGGCTCAAATGACCCGAATCCAGGCACAGCGATTCTATGCCATACACAGAGAACGCCCGTTCTTTACCGATTTGGTGGCATTTGTAACACGTGGCCCCATCGTAGCAGCTATATTGGAAAAGGAAAATGCTGTGGCGGATTTCAGGGCTTTAATCGGAGCGACCAACCCGGATGAGGCTGTAGCGGGCACCATCCGAAAGCGCTATGCGAAGTCCGTCGAGGAGAACGCGATCCACGGTTCTGATAGCGATGAAAACGCGCGGATTGAGATCGATTTTCACTTTGCAGGAAAATCGCAATTCTAAAGCCCAATCCAAAAATAAACCACCTTTTCAAGCTGGCCCCACACGAGGCAAAAACAAAAAAATAACGGCTGGACTTTTAAATCGCCAAAGGAAAAATAAGGCCCCTTTTTAGACGACCAACCCATACGGCGCAAGCACAAGAGTCCCGCTTTTCAAAACGTCACACAGGAATAAAAAATAAGCCCGCTTTCAGACCACCCCCATACAGGACAAATACCAGAAAAACAATACGCCTTTTTAAACCGCCAACCGGGAACGGAAATAGTCCCTTTTTAAACCAACCCATTGTGATAAGCACCAAAAAATACCGCCGGCGCACTGAGAATCCCTTTCTTTTCGGTACAGCCATACCCAAAGCGCTGTGCATGCACACCGAGGGGTACGGGAGTAAGCATTTGATACAATTGCGATATGGCAGCTATACCCGCCAAAGATCGAGCGGATATTCCATATTTTCACGGCGAATTTACCCTGCTTAAAAATTCCGATTCGCTTACAATTTCTACGGTTCCCAGCTTCTGCGCCTCGGTTAGTTTGGCACCCGGCTGCGCACCGACCACCAACACATCGAGTTTACCGCTTACCGCACTCACATTTCTCCCGCCGTTGGCCACCACCACTTCCTTTGCCCCATCGCGGGTAAGGTGGGTTAATCTACCGGTAAAGAGGTGGGTTTTGCCTTTCAAGACATCCCTTTTAATCAGCTGATCAGCTCTCGTTTCAAATCGCAGACCAGCCTTTTTCAAACGGCGGATTTGGTCTTGATTCTCGGGGTTTTCGAAGAACTCGACAAGGCTCTGAGCTATGCGCGCACCGATTTCATAAACGGCGACCAATTCATCAAAACTGGCTTGCTGCAAGACGTCTATACTTTTAAAATGAGATGCCAATTGGCGTGCGACCGTCTCACCGACAAAACGAATTCCGAGTGCATATAAAACCCTTTCAAAGGGCTTGGCCTTCGACTTTTCAATACCCGAGATCATATTGTCAGACGACTTAGTCGCCATGCGCGCCAGGGGCAAAATGGCTTCGCGGTTCAAGTCGTACAAATCCGCTGGCGTCCGCACCAAGTTATTCTCGTAGAGCAACGCTACGGTTTCCAAGCCAATCCCTTCGATATCCATGGCGCGACGGCTGGCAAAATGCGCAATACGGCCTTTGATCTGCGGCGGACAACCCGTTTGGTTTGGACAATAGCAGATGGCTTCACCCGGCAAGCGCAGCAACTCGGTTCCACAAACCGGACAAGCCTCAGGGTATGCGATTGGCTCGGTGCTTTTAGGCCTTAAATCGAAGCAGACGCCTACTATCTTCGGTATGATTTCGCCGCCCTTTTCCACCCAAACCGTATCCCCCAATCGGACGCCTAGCTTGCTTATAATGCCTTCGTTATGCAGGGAAGCGCGCTTTACGGTAGTGCCAGCGAGTAAAACCGGGCGCAAATTCGCCACAGGTGTCACCGCCCCGGTACGGCCTACCTGATAGCTGATGCCCGCCAAAACGGTTTTGATCCGTTCAGCTCTAAACTTATACGCCATAGCCCAGCGGGGCGCTTTGGAGGTGAATCCCAATTTTTCGCGCTGCGAAAAATCATTTACTTTAACCACTACCCCGTCGACTTCATAAGGGAGTTGCCAGCGCGCTTTATCCCATTTATCTATGAATTGAAAAACCGCATCCAAGGAATCGGCCAAAATATCTGTATCCGGTACCCTAAACCCCCAGCACCTAGCCTTTTGCAAGGCTTCATACTGGGTGGAAAAAGGCAGTTTTCGTCCCACTACACCGTATACCAAACACGCCAGCGGCCGCTGCGCGACCAGCGTGCTGTCCTGCAATTTAAGACTGCCGCTCGCGGTATTTCGGGGATTCATATAGGGTGATTCGCCCGATTTGATTCGATCTTCATTCATTTTGTTGAATGCTTTTATCGGCAAAACGATCTCACCCCGAACGGCGAAATCGTCGGGATAATCCCCGCTTAATTTCAGCGGTACCGATCCGATGGTGCGCACATTGGCCGTCACCACATCGCCGGAAATCCCATCACCGCGCGTGACAGCTCGTTTCAATTTGCCCCTTTCGTATATCAAGCTAATCGAAACCCCGTCGTACTTGAGCTCACAAGTAAACGCAAGAGGCGCATCGATGCGCTTTTGAATGCGCTGTTCCCAATTGATCAGCGCTTCCTTAGAATAGGAATTGTCGAGTGAATACATCCGGTAACGGTGTTTCAGGTTTGGAAAATTTTTGGTTATCGCCCCCCCTACCCGTACGGTTGGCGAATCATCTGTAGCGAACTCCGGATGGGCGCTTTCGAGCTGTTGCAGGTCTTTTAAACGCTGATCAAAATCGAAATCCGATACCGTCGGACGGTCTAATACATAGTAATCGTAATTGTGTCGCTCGAGCGCGCTTCGCAATTCTTCGATTTGTTCTTTTACCGATTTCGACATGCCTTGCTTTTTCAGGATAAATGTAGAAAAATTAGCGCGTTTTAAAGTGCGGGAAAGCACGTGAGGGAGAATCGATAGGGGCGCCTTTAAATCCGACATCCGCAAACCACGCCTATATCCCATCACAGCCCCAAACATACCCATATGCCATAGTGAAATAAAAAGTGCCGTATATGAGTTGAGAATTTAATACTTTCGGCCTGATACATAAACAATCGGTAATTCATTACATTTGGTTCCAGTTTTAGAAAAGATCGACCATGGACGAAAACTTCTCACCCAGGGTAAAGGATGTAATCAGCTACAGCAAAGAAGAAGCCTTGCGCCTCGGTCACGACTTTATCGGTACGGAGCACTTGATTTTGGGTCTTATCCGAGAAGGTGAGGGAAAAGCCATTGTAGTACTCGAATCATTGGAGGTAAACCTTCGGATTTTACGCGATAAGGTAGAATCTATCCTTCCGGCTCAGCCTACCCCAAGCATTGGCAAGAAAAAAAACCTACCCCTTACCAAGCAAGCCGAGCGAGCGCTTAAAATCACATTTTTAGAAGCCAAACTCTTCCAGGAACAGATGGTAAACACTGCGCATTTGTTGCTGTGCGTCTTGAGGAATGCCAATGACCCGGTAACCCAAGTGTTCAAGCTCTTGAACATCGATTACGATCTCGTTAAAGAAGAATTCCTATTGGAGTTTCACCCCGACGACATGGTGGAAGGCACCCAGGCCGAATCCGCCTATTCCGAAGAGGAAGATTACGAAGGGCCACAGCGGCAAAATCCTTTTGGCGCCTCGGGCGCGCCAAAAAAGGACAAGTCGAAAACGCCCGTTTTAGATAATTTTGGGCGGGATTTAACCCGGCTGGCTACCCACGGCAAGCTAGACCCAGTTGTGGGACGCGAAAAGGAAATCGAACGCGTATCTCAAATCCTGAGTCGACGCAAAAAGAACAACCCGCTCCTCATCGGTGAGCCCGGTGTAGGAAAGTCTGCCATTGCCGAAGGTTTGGCGCTGCGGATCGTCACGCGTAAAGTTTCACGTGTTTTGTACAGCAAGCGCGTCGTCACTTTGGATCTGACCAGTTTGGTCGCCGGAACCAAATACCGCGGACAGTTTGAAGAGCGCATGAAAGCCGTGATAAACGAATTGGAAAAGAACGATGACATCATCTTGTTTATCGACGAAATCCATACGATTGTAGGCGCCGGAGGCGCTACCGGTTCCTTAGACGCTTCCAACATTTTCAAGCCGGCGCTGGCACGGGGCGAAATTCAATGCATCGGCGCCACTACGCTAGATGAATACCGCCAATACATCGAAAAGGACGGTGCGCTAGAAAGGCGCTTTCAAAAGGTGATGGTAGAACCGGCCACCCCTGAAGAAACCTTTGAAATCCTGAATAAAATCAAGGATAAATACGAAGCGCACCACAATGTGGCCTATACCGAATCGGCGGTAAAAGCTTGTGTCACCTTGACGAATCGTTACTTGAGCGATCGCTTTCTGCCGGACAAAGCCATCGACGCTATGGACGAGGCGGGTTCCCGGGTGCACATTACCAACATCAAAGTGCCACAGGAAGTTTTGGACTTAGAAGAAAAATTGGAGCGCGTACGCAGCGAAAAGACGAAAGTCGTAAAAAGCCAAAAGTACGAAGAAGCGGCCAAGCTGCGCGATGATGAAAAACGCATTGAAACCGAGTTGAAGGCGGCCCAAGCGAGATGGGAAGCCGAAGCCACGGCGCATCGCGAAACCGTCGACGAAGAGAGCGTAGCCCAGGTGGTGGCCATGATGACCGGCATTCCCATACAGCGCGTCGCCCAGGCAGAGAGTAAAAAACTGGCGACGATGGCCCATTTGGTTCGCGATAAAGTAATCGGACAGAACGGCGCCGTCGAAAAAGTGGTAAGAGCCATTCAGCGAAACCGAGCCGGCTTGAAGGACCCCGAAAGGCCGATCGGAAGCTTTATCTTTTTGGGACAAACCGGAGTCGGGAAAACGCAGTTGGCCAAGATCTTAGCGCATGAATTGTTCGACTCAGATGATGCGCTGATCCGAATTGACATGAGCGAATATATGGAAAAATTTGCCGTGTCGCGCTTAGTCGGTGCGCCGCCAGGCTATGTGGGCTACGAAGAAGGGGGACAGCTGACCGAAAAAGTCCGTCGCAAACCCTACAGTGTGCTCCTGCTCGATGAAATTGAAAAGGCGCATCCCGATGTGTTCAACATCTTGTTACAGGTGTTGGATAACGGATTTATTACCGATAGCCTGGGACGTCGAATCGACTTTCGAAACACGATTATCATCCTCACTTCCAATATCGGTACGCGCCAATTGAAAGATTTTGGAGATGGCGTAGGGTTTGGCACAAGCGCCAAACAAGCTGCAGCGGATTCCCGTATGCGCAATGTGATTGAAAGAGCATTGAAGCGCACTTTTGCCCCCGAATTCTTAAACCGAATCGACGACGTGATCATATTCAACCGCTTGGAAAAAGGAGATGTTTTGAAAATTATCGACATTGAGTTGGAAAAAGTATTCAAGCGCGTAAAAGACTTGGGTTACCAGCTGAAACTCACCGGCAAAGCGAAAGAATTCATCGCTGGTAAAGGATTTGACAAAGACTTTGGCGCCCGTCCGCTAAGGCGCGCCATTCAAAAATACATCGAAGACCCGCTGGCCGAAGAGATCATCAATTCCAGAGTCGCCGAAGGTGATGAGCTGTTGATCGACTTGAACGAGACGACAGACGGGATCGCCGTCTCAGCACAAAAACCCGATACGGCCGAAAGCGGTTAAGGCAGACCTATAGAGCTCCGCCTATAGGGGTAACTCCATTCGCACCACAGGAGAAGGTTAAATAGTCGGTACTACCACCACAGCTCATTTTTACCCGACGGGTTGTTGTCTTATCCGAAGGCACCCCACCTTTTTATTCTCAGTCGCTTTACAATACAACAGCGGGGCAGCCATAGATACGCCTATCCGAATTTACCGTACTGCGGTAGGGGGACGAGGTCTTGAAGGGTATGTCGAAGTACCGGTCGTAGCCAACCGGGGTTTTTCTACTGCTTCAGAAAATTATGGAGCTGCACAAACAACATGCGTTCGATCAATTCCGCCTTGGTAAGGCATTCCAGCCTCTCTTCTACCTGCGGCATTACGGCTCGGATTCGTTCGCCGTGATCTGCACTCATAGCTATGTCGCTTAGCCGTTTGGTCCAGCCGATGGCTTGCGCTTGCAATATCTTTTTGCCATCGGGCAGTTTTTGTTGGATAAAAGTCTTTCCAACCGTCTTTTGGATGCTGCGGAGTTTGCGCAATTCCTTAGGTGTGATCAACAAAATAGAGATTCCTTTTTTTCCAGCGCGTCCAGTTCGCCCGCTGCGGTGGACATATGCTTCACCATCGTCGGGTAAATTGTAGTTGATTACGTGTGTGAGTTTGCTCACATCTACGCCGCGCGCGGCGACATCTGTAGCTACCAAAAGTCTCAAATGCCCGCCCCTGAAATGCCCCATGACGAGGTTTCGTTGGGCCTGCGACATATCGCCGTGTAGCGCAGCGGCACGATAACCGTCCCGTATCAGTTTATCAGCTGTTTCTTTGGCATCGAGACGGGTGCGACAAAACACAATGCTGTAGATAGACGGTTTGGAATCGACAATCTGCTTGAGCGCGTTATAACGCTGTCTCGCCGCCGTTAGGTAGTAGTGATGTGACACGGTCTTTGCGCCCTGGTTTCGGTTTCCGATTTCGATCTGATGCGGTTTGCGCATATATCCTTTTGTCATGCTAAAAATCGCCTTGGACATGGTGGCGGAGAATAGCAGGGTCTGCTTTTCTCGAGGCGTGTGGGAGCAGATAAAATCCAAATCTACTTTAAAACCCATGGTGAGCATTTCATCGGCTTCATCCAAAACCAAGTATTTTAAGGAGTCGATATGCAATTTTTTGCGTTTGATTAAATCGCCTATCCTGCCCGGGGTTCCTACTGCGATATGCGCCTTGCGAACACCTTTAATCTGTCTGTTTATATCTGCACCGCCGTAAACGGGTTGAATTTTTAAATCTAAAAATCTGGAAAAATGCTTTAGGTCCTCAGTGATTTGTAGCGCCAACTCCCGGGTAGGACTGATGATTAAGGCTTCGATTTCACCACCGCCCCTCCTTATCTCGTTGACAATGGGCAAGCCAAAAGCAGCTGTCTTACCGGTACCGGTTTGGGCTAAGGCGATTAAATCCCGGCGTTGCTGTAACAGATAGGGAATCGCTTGACACTGGATTTCGGTCGGCGTTTCAAAGCCCAGGGCTTCTATGGCAGCGATTACTTCAGGACGAAGTCCCATTTCAAAAAAGTGCAACATGCTAAAATATAAGGTATTTTATTCCGAGCATTTATACGATTTTCAAAACGCCTGAAATTTTCCGGCTGCGAAGCTACAAATAATAAAGTAGATGGTTCGCGGTTTATCAATATCTTTAGTCTTTCAAACCAGGGATCTGATGCCCATTAAAATGATCGAATGTCCGAGGGACGCCATGCAAGGTTGGAAAACATTTATTCCCACCGAATACAAAGCAAAATACATCAACCAGCTTTTAAAAATCGGTTTTGATACACTGGATTTTGGGAGTTTCGTATCGCCCAAGGCGATTCCGCAAATGCGCGATACCGCTGAAGTGCTCAAAAAACTCGACTTCTCGCACAGCGAGACAAAGCTGCTCGCCATCGTAGCCAACCAGCGCGGTGTGGAAGAAGCGTCTCAATTTGAGGAGATCGCTTATCTGGGTTATCCCCTTTCCATTTCGGAGCGCTTTCAACTTCGCAATACGCACAAGACGATAGCCAAATCCTTTGCGGGTTTAGATGCCATGCAAAACGCAGCGCTAAAGCACGACAAGCAAATGGTGGTTTACCTATCCATGGGTTTTGGCAATCCTTATGGCGAACCCTGGAGCATTGCCATACTGGCGGAATGGGCTGAGCGACTGATCAAAAAAGGAATCCGGATCATCGCACTTTCAGATACCATTGGCGTCTCGCAGAGAGAAGACATCACAGCCATCTACAAAACCTTAGTTCCGCAATACCCTCAGGTGGAGTTCGGCGCGCACCTCCACAGCAGGCCGGAGACCTGGCGCGAAAAGATCGATGCCGCTTATCAGGCGGGTTGTAGGCGATTTGATACCACTATCAAAGGTTTCGGCGGCTGTCCAATGGCAAAAGACGTTTTGGTAGGCAATATGCCTACGGAAAAAGTGGTGCAATACATGGGTGAAAAAAAGGTAGCATCCAAGCTGGATAAAAGGGAATTTGAATGCGCCTATGCGTTGTCCAAACGAATTTTTACCACTGATTTCGATCCCTTAGCGGAAGCAATGCGACAAGAATACTAAGCCCTATCACGACAACACCCCATAACACCGCTTTGTAGAGAAGTGGGGCAGGTTGAAAAGGAGACTCGTTTTTTGCATTTATCCCGTATGGCAATTTAAAAGAAGGAGATTATTCTTTCACTGCTAAGCTGTGTTTTAGTCGCAAAGGCGCAATCCGGTCATTATCCAATCGGAACAGCACTGTCTTGGGAAGCGCCTAAAAAGCGGGTTGCTTTTTTGTATTCATCCGTGCCTGGCATGGTGAAAAATGGGTTTATCTTTCCTGTTTGACGACTTAAAGAAGGGCGTTTTATTTTTCGTGTTTATACTGTGTGAGAAAGTCTAAAACCCAATTTTTGTTTTTGGGTAGCCGTTTAAAAAGAGTAGGCTGTTTTTTTGCGTTTGTCTGTGCGCAGTTGTAAAATCCCACGACCGCTGTATTTATACCCGCCACCGGGGTTGTTGTTACCATTCTTATCTCCATATACGTAGTCTAACGATTTCTCTCCATCGGCATAATCATAAGGGTTTTGTTTACTGGGTTGGGTGGGATTTTTTGTCGTGTTGAATTTTGTCTTCCAATACGTGCCGCTCGTTCCCAATAGGGATAGCCGATAATTAAGTATATTCGTGAAAGGATTTAAGCCCATAGGTCTCTTCACCGGCCTGTGC
>JBAJNK010000073.1:0-18633 GCA_036881805.1 Flavobacteriales bacterium | reverse complement strand
TTGGTCTACTCGGTTTTTCAGTTTTGTAAGGCTGTCTACCACAGCGCGCATAATATCGATGTACAGTTGCGGGTGTTCGGTGTAGTATCGGTTGCTCTTTTCAAAATCCCTTGGGGTAATGCCATTTTTTTGGAAGACGTAGGCGTACCAGGCCTCGGGTTGGACGGGCTTCTCCCTTTGGGTATCCCGATAAGGCAAGGCGTATTTCGCCAATTTTAAATCGACCAGGACAGCCCGCATTTTTTCTTTGGACAAAATGCCTTGGGGGGGTGCTTCACGACAGCTGACCAGACCCCATAAGCAACCGATGAGCAGATATTTTTTGTACATCAATCCGAGTTGAATAAGGAATGAATCCGCAATGTGATCACCCCGAAGAAAGCTTCCCAAAAAATGGCTTTACTCAATTTGGATTCGCCCAGTGTTCGGTCGGTAAAGACGATGGGAATTTCGCTTAGGGCAAAGCCCTTTCTCCAGGCTTTGTACTTCATTTCGATTTGAAAAGCGTAGCCGACAAAACGAATTTTATTTAGATCGATGGATTCCAGCACCCTCCGGTTGTAACAGATAAACCCTGCTGTGGCGTCGTGTAAAGGCATACCGGTCATAAAACGCACGTATTTCGATGCGAAATACGAGAGTAAGACGCGCTTCATCGGCCAGTTTACCACATTAACGCCATTCGAATAGCGCGATCCGATGGCTAGATCTGCCCCTTTTTCACATGCGCTTAGCAGTTTGGGTAAGTCGGTGGGATTATGGGACCAATCGGCATCCATCTCAAAAATGAATTCGTAAGACCGCTCCAGCGCCCAGCGAAACCCATGCAGATAAGCAGCTCCCAAGCCTTTTTTGGCGGCCCGCTGCGCTAAAAAGAGCCGGTTGGGAAAAGCGCCTTGTTTTTCTGCTACCCTTTGTGCCGTGCCGTCTAAGGAATTGTCATCGACGACCAACACGCAAAATTTTTGGGGCAAGGCGAGCACCGCATCCAAAACCGTATCGATATTTTCGGCCTCCTCATACGTAGGAATGATTACCAATGATTCTGACATAGCACAAATTAAGCAATAATTTTTTGGATAAATTTGCAGAAAACGACTTGCCCAACAAAACTATACGACGGATTCCCAGGTCTGTTTGGCTCTTTACACTGCTGTGGTTCGCGCTGAATTGGGCTCAAGCCAATGGTACGGAACTCATTGGAGATGAGGCTTACTACTGGTACTATTCGCTGGATCTGTCCTGGGCTTATTTCGACCATCCGCCCATGGTCGCGCTTTTCGTCTATATGGGGCGCCAGTTGCTGTCGGGTGCATTGGGGGTGCGTTTGCTAACGGTTCTTTCGGGCGCCTTATGCATTCCGCTCCTTTGGCTTTTGCTCGACGAGCGCAAGCCAGACCGTCGGAAAATCTGTCTTTTTATAGGGATCGTGAGCAGTGTGGTACTCTTCCATGCGTTTGGCTTTATCGCCACGCCGGATAGCCCCTTGCTCATCTTTTCACTGCTATTCTATCTCTCGTATCGGCGTTTTGTCGAAAAGGCGGGTTGGTGGCCAGCTGTTTGGTTGGGCCTGAGCATGGCACTACTGCTGTACAGCAAATACCAAGGTGTGTTGGTCATCGGCTTTGTTTTGCTCTCCAACCGGCGTATGCTCTTGAACCGAAGATTCTTTTTCTCCGCCCTCTTAGCCCTGCTCTTTTGCCTGCCGCATATCGCAGCTGGAGTTCAAATCGGTTTTCCGTCCATCACCTATCAATTAATAGGGCGTGCGCGGTTGCACCCCTATCGATGGGAATACTTCTGGACTTATCTGACGAGTCCATTTTTAATCCTGGGCCCCTTTATGGCGGTCCCTTTTCTTTGGGCGGTTTTCCGGTATCGGAGGCGCAATGCGATGGATGCGGCCATGCAATTCGTGTTTCTCGGCGTTTTCTCATTCTTTTTATGGGTGAGCCTGCATCGGCGGGTAGAAGCGCACTGGACGGCACCCATACTCATACCCGCCATGTACTTGGGCTACCGGTTTTTCGCTCAGCCGCATAGGCGTGCGAAGTGGATTTATGGGCTTTCCATTCCGACTATCGTGCTTTTGTTGGGGGCTCGCCTGGTGGTGGCCGCCGATTTCTTGCCGATTGACCTGGAGTTTTATGGACGCAAAACCTGGATTGCAGCGGTAAACCAAATATCCAAAAAGCTACCGGTCATCTTTGAAAACACCTATTATCACGCTGCCAAATATGGGTTTTACAGCGGTGAGATGACCTACTCCTTTGATAATGATTCATATCGAAAAAGCCAATACGATTTGCGAGACGACGAAGGACGATTTTGGAATCAAAAGGTTTTTTATATCGTAGGGGATTCATCAGCAGCTGCTTTGAGAAAGGGGTATGCCCCCCTTCAGATCGATAGAAAGCAACAGCAGTGGTATTATAAGGTGTACCCGAATTTCTACTCGGCCCAAAAACTCGAGATCCGCCTCGATAGCGTTCCGACAACCTTTGAGGTAGGTCGGGAAATCACGTTGCAAGCCCGCATTTACAATCCGTACGATCACGTGGTGTATTTTAATCGAAACGCCATGCCCATCAGCCTGTCGGCCTTCTGGTTAAACCGCGGTGTTTACAAAGCGCAGCGCTGGGATCAAAGGCGAATCAGAAGAAAAGTAAAAATAGTGCCTCCTGTTACTCAAATGATTGGACATAGTGAAATTGAGGTTCAAATACAATTTAAAGCGCTGGAAAAGAAGGGGAATTATTTATTGTGCTTCCCGTTTCAATTCGGCGATATACCTGGTGGATTCAACAGTAAGCGATATAAGGTTCAGATAAACTAGTGGTTTATATAGCCAGGGCGCACATAGCACACGATTGGATTTTTTTACTGCTCTTGACTTTTGTGGTGCTCTTTGCTTCATTCAAAAATATGTATTCGAATCGCTTTTACCACCTTTTTGCCTGGGGCGAATCAGCGCCATACGTCGGCCATTACAGGCATAAAAAATACAGGCGGTTCCTTTTTTTTCGTATTGTCATCGGCCAATCTCTATTATTTGGTTTGGTGCTCTTTACCGTTTTCAAAAGGGTTCATCCGGTGGAAATACAGGGCTTTTCCGATGCGGCGTTATTTCTGTCCACCACCGTATGCCTGCTTTTATTCCAGTTGTTGCAAGCGGTATTTCACCTGCTCTTCTCTTCTTTCTTTGATTTGGAAGTCCTTGGGGATGTGTATTTGCACACCAAATATCACGTGCTCTTCGTAAGCAGCATTCCATTTATTCCGCTGTTGTTTTTGGTTTACTACAGCCCTATCCCATACTGGGTTATACTCGACATCCTCATCGCCTATACGATTTTTCACCTCGGCTTTTGGCAGGTGTTCATCCTCGTTGCGCATTGGAAATATAGCAAAGGGGGTTACTTTTTTTTATACCTTTGTACCCTTGAGATTTTACCCCTTTTGTGGGTTGCAAAATTTCTTTTCCTTTGACATGAAGATAAAATCTATACTGATTTCTCAACCGGAGCCAAAATTGGAATCCTCACCTTATAAAGCCCTAAGCGATAGACAAAGCATAAAAATCGATTTCTATCCTTTTGTTCATGTAGAAGGCTTGTCCGCTCCTGATATAAGGCGGCAAAAAATTGATTTCTCCAAGTTTGATGCAGTCATTTTCACCAGTAGAAATGCGGTGGATAACTATTTTAGAGTAGCTGAAGAGATGCGCTTTCAGGTGCCGAGTTCGATGAAGTACTTTTGCCAGTCTAAAGCGGTGGCTTACTACTTACAAAAATATGTGGTGTATCGAAAACGCAAAATATATGTCGGTTCGCGCAGCTTCACCGATTTGTTGCCCATAGTGCGCAAGCACAAGGGGTTGCGTTTTCTGTTGCCCTCCTCAGACGTCTTGAAAACCGAAGTGCCCAATTCATTGGATAGTGCTGGCATAGATTGGCAGCGCGCTGTTTTATACCGCACGGTTTGTAGCGACCTGTCGGATTTGGAAAACGTTTACTACGACATTTTGGTTTTTTTCAGCCCTTCGGGTATTAAATCCTTGTTTGAAAACTTTCCGGACTTTAAACAAAACGACACCCGAATCGCTACTTATGGAAAGGAGACGGTTCAAGCTGCAGAAGCTGCTGGGCTAAACGTCCAGATTTTAGTGCCTACCCCTGAAACCCTATCTATGGCCGTGGCCTTGGATAAATACATCCAAACCGAGAGCGGGGAAAAAAAGTAGACTGGGCTTTCATCGGGCTACCATAAGCATATACCGAATACCCAAAAATAAGGTTGCCTTTCAAGCCGCCTCCGATCGATTGACGACGGGATTGGGATATTAGATGCAAACCCAAAAAAATACCCCCTCTTTTTACACTGTCATAAAGGAATAAGGGTAAGGCTGCTAACGATAAACCACCCGTAAAAAAGCTTTTGGATCGCGATTCTCCATACGGGCTACCACCGCTTTTTACCTCATCTCAATTCGAGGCGCTTTATCTTATTCCGTGCTTTGGCGCGCTTATCTCAGGGCCTATAGGTCAATTCAAAACCCACTAGACGCGATGCGCCCGCAATGTAGGTGGGCGTTCCAAAATACCGGCCGGTATTACCGGCATCGATCACATACTTTTCATCAAACGCATTATCGACAAACATCAGCAGGGATAAGCCCGATTTCGGCAGTTCAATCCCCGCTCTGACGTCCATCAACCCAAAAGCATCCTGCTTGACATCGTCCCCATTATCTTCTTCAAAATATACTTTCGATTTATAATTATAAGAAGGACGAACAAAAAAGTTTATATGCTGACTAAGCGGTGTGGCAAAATTAAATCCCAATGCAAAAGTGTGTTTGGGCGTGAGCCGGAAGGTATTACCGGCGAATCTTTGCGTATGGCCTTCTGAATCTTTGTCGTCAAAGGTGGCATCGATAAACGCGTAATTACCAAATACGTGCCATGCCCGGCTCAATGAGTACCTAAAACTGGCTTCCAGCCCGTAAGCGGTCGCATTTCCGGCGTCTAGGGTGATGTATTGTGCATCTTCCGTTAAGTAGTCGCTTTGGAAATGGCTATAGTCGTAGTAAAAAACCGATAAGTCGTGGTAAAACCGCCGGTTTTTAGTCAGCCCTTTCAAACCGACTTCATAGCTCCAAACCGTCTCGTCTTGCAGTTTATTCACTTCGTAATGCCGGTCTGGATCCTCACCCACAGGAGTGAACTGAATGATATTGGGTCGGCGCCCCCTAGATAGGTTGGCATAAACCTCTCGGTTTTTGGCGAGGCTAAAGCCAGCTGCCATGCGCCCCACCATGGCGGTATAGGTATCCTGAGCGTCTAACCGATCGGTAGGCAAAGAAAGATCGTTTTTCCCCGCCTTTCGGATAAACCCAAGCGACCCATCGTGTCCGTCCGGATCGGTCGTCGCTTCATATCCCGATTCTATGTTTTCAACTGTAAACCGCAAACCGCCGGTCAGCTTAAGCCGGTCCGTAAAGTGATAGGTTCCATCGATGAAAAAGTCGTATGAGCTGTTGTTGCCGTAGTTCGTATAACTCTCCGAATGGGATGCGCCCAAAGGTCGGGTGATCATAGCGTATGCTTGTTTTAATCCTTGGGATTGTGCTGCTGGCAGCCTACTGTATAACACTTTTCCAGCTCCCTCGGGATCGAAATACGCCAGATTATGATTGTTTGTAATAAAATCGGAAAGCGAGCGGGCATAAGTTGCCTTTCCTTGGGTAAAAAGGGGTTTGGTTTTCCATTTCATCTCACCTGTGGCTCCAAGCAATCCCAATACGGGATTAGCCAATTTCAATATCGAGTCCACTCTTTTTGTCATCAGCGGTGATACTAAAACGGCCAGGCTTCGCTCATCGGTTTGAAAGGGCACGTGTTGAAATCCATCTTCATAGAAATAGCTCATCCCGCCAAATCCTTCGAATGACTTGCTTATTTTAAAATTGGCCCGCAGTTCTTGGCTGAATTGCTTGCCGAACACATCTTCTTGGAAATTTAAAGCCGGCGCTGCGGTTCCATCGGCATCAAACTTTTCATCAGAACGAAACTCCCGGTAAGCGGTGGTCGATGTCAGGCTGAAATCAGGGCTAAGTCTATGCCTCGCAATGGCGGTCGCACCCCAAACCGTACGTTCTAAACCGAGTGCTTTACCCCGGTCGAGGTCGGCGGCAGTCCAGGGTTTGGTGTCCCCCCCGGCGGGCGCATAGGTGCCGCTTTTAAATGAAGTGCCCGGTGGCGTATCGCGCTGGTAATTGTAAATGAAGTCGATACAGGTCATTGGGCTCGGCTTGTAACGCAGTGAAGTCCGAAAAGCGTAGGTGTCCTTTCCGCTTAGTCGGCCACCGGATAAATTGCGAATGAAACCATCTCGATACTTGTATATGCCCGCTAAGCGAGCGAACAGCTTATCCTTTACCAAAGGCGTATTGAAAAAGCCCTGTATATGTCTATAGTCGTAGTCCCCATAGCCGGTACCAATCGAGCCCGAAGTGTTGTTTTGGGCTTTGTTTTGAATGATATGAACCGCCCCGATCTCAGCGCTGCGGCCAAAGAGGGTCCCCTGGGGTCCTTTTAATACCTCCACGCGTTCCAAGTCGTATAATTCGACTGCGGAACCCCTTGACATACTGATCGATACGCCATCCTGAAAGACAGAAACCCGGGGTTCTATATTGGATGCACCACCGTCACTGGTAATACCGCGAATCGCAAAACTGGGATTGTTTGGACTTTGCAACTGAATTTGCATGCCGGGCACGTATGCCGACAATTGGTCGAGTTCAGTCACACCGCTACCCTTCAAAAAATCGGAATCTATGGCGGTTACCGCCATAGGGATTTTTAAAATAGGCTGCTCCCTTTTCTGAGCGGTTACGACCAAACCCTTCAGCGCAACCGCCTGGGGTTTCAGGACGAATGTGATATTCGCGCCCGGTTTCGCGAGAATCACTTGTGATCCATAGCCGATCAAAGAAGCGGTAACCCGGTAACTCTGCTGCTGAAGCCCGGATAGGGTGAAAATGCCATCGGCATCGGTTGTCGTTCCGCGCTGTGCATCCCGTATATACACATTTACCCCCATCAAGGGTTTTCCAGCTTTATCGACGACTCGTCCACTGAGTATTTTTACCTGTTGGCAGTAAGAATGAGTCGTTTCGCATAGGAGTACAATCCAAAAGGCAAGTCGAACTGCCGATTTAACCCGTCTGTACGCGTTTGGGTTTATCATCTCTTTGACCATCTTCAAATCCATTTGATTAAGTTTGTCTCATCTACGGTGCAAATGAAAGTAATTACCCGATAAATATATGATTTTGTTTATATTTGCTGGAATAAATAATGTAAATTTAACTTTCTCTTTACTTGCCCTGCCTGGAAAAGTGGGATAATTACCCACACATTATAAGTTTTAAAGATGAAAGAGAACGATTCGAGAAGAAATTTTATCTACAATGGCTTACTCGCCACGGGTGGCATTATTTTATCCGCTAATTGTATCAGTTTTCGCCGTGATGGCTTGCTACCTTCGGAAGCCATTCCAAATAAACTCGAATCGGCCCTTTTTGATCAAGGTGTAGCGAGTTTTGACCCCACCGATTCACAAGTGATTATTTGGACGAGATATACCACCCATCGGCCTTCGGTTTCTATCGCTTGGCAAGTGGCTTCGGATCCGGGATTTCAAAATCTAGTCAGATCGGGGAAGGCAACCACGGACAGCGCCCGGGATTATACAGTAGCCGTCGAGCTAAAAGAATTGGAGTCCGGTCAAAAATTGTATTACCGGTTTATGCAATTGGGAGACAAAACCGTTTCCGCAACGGGAGAGACCCTTACGTTTCCCAAAAATCCCGATGTGTTGTCGCTGGCGGTTTGTTGTTGTTCAAACTACCCGGCCGGACTTTTTAACGCGTATCGTGCCATAGCCGAATCGAACGCAGATGTCGTGCTCCACCTCGGGGACTACATCTATGAATACGGGGCCGGAGAATACGGCACCAATGCGCATACTTCGGCATTGAACCGAGTGCCCAATCCTTCGCATGAATTGTTGTCTTTGACAGACTACAGAACGCGGTATAAGCAATATCGATCGGATGCGGACCTGCAGTGGGTTCATCAGAAGAAGCCCTTTATCTGCGTTTGGGATGATCACGAAATAGCGAATAACACCTATAAGAACGGAGCGGAAAATCACCAGAAGTCGGAGGGGAGTTTTGAAGTGAGAAAGCAGTCAGCCATCCGGGCTTACAGTGAATACATTCCCATCAGGACGGCGGACCGCAATGAGATATACAGGAGCCTGACCATCGGCAATTTGGTCAACTTAATCATGCTGGATACGCGCTTAATCGGGCGGGACAAACAATTGAGTTACGGTGATTATTTCGACCCGCAGGGGCATTTTGACAGCGCTTCTTTTCAAGCAGACCTATTCGACCCCGAAAGGACCATGCTAGGCGCAACACAAAAGGCATGGCTGCTCGATGAACTGCGCACCGATTCGGCTCGGTGGCAGGTTTTGGGCAACCAAGTGCTCATGGGAAAGATGCGAATTCCCGTGAAACTATTGCCGGGCTTACATCGATTGTATAAAGAGCAGCACAAAAAAGGCAGGATTTCCGACGAGTCCCGTACTTCGTTTCTTCAATCGATAAAAGAATTGGCGCGCATCAAAATGCGGATAAAAAGCGGAGACCTCAGCGTAACGCCCGAAGAGATTGCCGGAACAGAAAGAGTCGTCCCCTACAATCTGGATGCCTGGGATGGCTATCCGGCAGAGCGAGAAGAAGTACTACAGGCTTGTTCAGGTAGAAATCTGGTTTGTCTATCGGGAGACAGCCACAACGCTTGGTGTAACGAGTTGGTTACCGATAGCGGAATGGAAGTGGGTAGGGAATTTGCCACGACTTCCATCAGTTCTCCGGGGATGGAGGTCCTTTTTCGCGGGGAATCCGAAATTCGAGATTTTGAGCAGTCCATTCGAGTACTGATCGATGATTTGGCGTACGCAAACGCGTCCGAGCGGGGGTTCTTACAGGTGAATTTCACGCATTCTCGGGTCGTTTCAGCATACGTTTTTGTCGATACCGTATTTAGCGAGGCGTACCATGCCGACACGGAAAAAGAGGTGCGCTATAGCGTATAGCCCTGGGGCGCAAAAAACAAAATCGTCCTCGAAAAATACCGGCGTCCTTACCGCGTAAATGTATAGGCCAACCCGATTCCCAAGGTTTGTTTTATCTGTAAGCGCTTACCGTAAATCGGCTCACCGTCGCGTGCTCCGGTTTCGATTTTGGCATCGTCATCATACCTGAGCCCCAAGGTGAACTGCGCAGATAAGTATTGGTTGATGCGCATGTCGACGACCATGTCGCAATTCACATCTACGTTGCCCGAGTTTTTTAGATAATTCGCATAGAGGGAGAGGCGGTTTTCCATCGATACGTTTTTCAATAGGTCTAAACGGTAGTATGCACTGATGTTTCCCCCGAACTGGGTGAAGACCGATTGGCCCGGATCGACACCGTATTCGCCTCGATCGGATAATTTCTCGTCCAAGACAAAACTAAACTTTATCGCAGCTGGACTCATGCTCACATAGAAATTATCACTGGGTTTATAATCGATCGTAGGACCTGTCGTCAGGTAACCGGGTGCCATAAACTTCGATACGTAATCCGTATCGCTCACATCGCGATGGTAGCCTTTGGCAAACTGGGTTTGAAAATCTAAGGCACCCCCCACCGACCACTTATGGGTATATCGACAATTGTATTTCAATGAAAAGCGCAGCTCGTCATCGGTTTTCCGCGTGCCCTCATCACCTGTCTTTCTGAGTCCATAGGCTAGGATCAGATCATTGCCCCAGGTGTGCTTCCCCTTTCTGTAATCCAAGCGATAATCCATGCGAGCGGAGAGTGCGACCGAGTTATCGCCACCACTCGCCCAGTTGCTAAAAGCGTTTTGGTCGAACAGGATGTTGTGCTCGCCGACAACCGTCCACCTTTTTGGGGGCAGTTTTTCCTGTAAAGCCTTGAGCTCCGCGCTTTTGTCGGTTAGTTGCTGTTCCAAGCTGCGCACTTTTTCTCGGGTTTTTGCAATGGAGTCCTTCACCGCTCGTTCATGAACCTGAGCCATGCCCAACTTACAAAAGCACAAAACAAAAAATAATGCACACGGCTTTTTCATACGCAATCTATATGGGATTTTCAAAAGTAAGTATATATACGCTTATCGCTCGTGTCGAGATCTGAAATTTTTATAGCCCTGGATGCCCAGCATCAGCGCAACCCCCAGCAGCATCAGGCCGGCCGCACCCCAAATCCAGTCCAAGGCGCTTTTTAAAACCGCGAGAAAGACGATGGCAAAGAGCAGTACCGTCGCTATTTCATTCCAGATTCTCAACCGGTTGGGCCTGAAGTTTGCTCGGTCTCTTTGGAATTTCAAAAACATCTGGTGACAGCGGTAGTGATACCCGAGCAGCAGGAGGACGAGCACCAACTTGGCGCGCATCCACGGCTGTTGCAGCCAGGCTGGTTGGACGAGGACTAGGCCTACGGCAAAGCCGATAGCCAGAACGGCAGAGGGCCAGGTGATGATATACCAAAGCCGGCGCTCCATCACCTTGTATTGGGCTTGCAAAACGCTTTTGATCTCCGCCGGTTTGTGCGCCGCTTCGGCGTGGTAGATAAATAGCCGGACGATATAAAAGAGTCCGGCAAACCAGGTCGTGACAAAGATGATGTGTAAGGCTTTTAAGTGGAGGTACATCAGTTCAGTCTTTTGTGGACCTCTGCATATAAAAATAGGGCAACCACCAGGCAAGACAGCAAATCAGCAGCGGGAAAAGCATACCAAACCCCGTCGATACCTGAGATTTTGGGTAAAAATAAAATCAGCGGGATTAGGAAGAGGCCCTGTCTCAGTGCGGTTAAGAAAAGCGCCTTAACCGCTTTTCCAATAGCTTGAAAGTAAGCCGGCCCGATCAATTCGATACCGACGATTGGGATTGCTGCAAAAGTCCAGCGCAAGGCATGGGGTGTTTGTTCGATGATTTGTCGGTCGGTGGTAAATATACGCGTCAACAGCACTGGGAAGCTCATAATAATCACATAGACGAGACAGGACAAAAGCGTACTGTAAAGTATGGATCTTTGAATGCTCTGTCTGACCCGATTGTACTTTTCAGCGCCATAATTGTAGCCTGCAATGGGTAAAAACCCTTGTGTGATACCCATGATCGGAAACATGACAAACAACATTAAGCGGTTGATGATCCCATAGACGTTCAGCGCGGTTTCCCCTCCATATTGATACATGGTGTGGTTTGCCGCAATGGCGAGGATGCTGATCATACCTTGTCGGACCAAGGTCACAAATCCCAGGGATGCGATTTCACCTGCGATTTTCCGCCTGAATTGCAAATGCTGCCATGTGATTTTGACGGTGCTTTGTCGGGTCGAGAAATAATAGAGAATACAGAGCATATGGCTGATATAGGAAAGAGAAGTCGCCCAAGCAGCACCTGCAATACCCCAATTCAAAAATTTGATAAAAACCACATCCAACACCAGATTTAAAATGGCGCCTACGAGCATGACCACCATAGCCATCTTGGAATTTCCCTCTGCGCGGATAACCTTGTTGCCCACCATGGCAAAAGCCAAGGACGGTACACCGATTAGTACGATGGTAAAGTAGGTGTCCGCCGCTGCGGTAACACGCCCTGCTGCCCCAAAGAGCTGCAGCACTTCCACTTTACAAAAAATGCCGATCGAGACCAAAAGAATGATCAATATAGCGGTAATGAGTATTTGATTGCCAAAGACTTCACAGGCTTTTTTCACATTGCCTATGCCCAGGGCGCGCGAGATGATAGAGCCACCACCGACGCCGATGGCCATTCCAATCGAGGACATTAAAAATGCGATGGGCAAGACGATTGTGACGGCTGCGATGCCTAAGGGTCCGATCCATTGGCCCAGAAAAATGGTATCGACCACCATATTTAGAGACATGGCGAGAAAGCCGATGGATGCCGGAATGGATTGTTTGATGAGCAGCGAACCGATCGAGTCGATTCCCAATCGATCCGGGTTAAAGCGTCTCATAAACTCGGCGCAGTTGCTTTACCAGCCCAGGCTGTCGCCCAGCTCGCCAATAGTGCAGCCCAACTGTCACCGTCGTTCAAGCAGGGGATCGCTCGATAGTGCTCACCCCCGTGTGCCAAGAAGGTATCCCTACCCGCCATACCGATCTCTTCGAGGGTTTCCAAACAATCGGAGACAAAGGCCGGGGTGACGACTAGGAGTTTTTTTACCCCCTGCCTAGGCAGCTTTCGAAGCGTCTCATCGGTATAGGGCTTTAGCCAGGAATCGCGTCCCAATCGGGATTGAAAAGCGGTGGTTACCTGCTCGTCCGGCAGCCTTAAGTGCGCTTTTACCGAGCGGGTGATTTCCAAGCATTGGTGTCTATAGCAGTATCGATGCGCTGGAGAAGGCGTGATGCAGCAGCTGCCGTCGATTTGGCAGTGCGATTGGGTGGGATCGGTCTTCCGGATATGCCGTTCGGGGACGCCGTGGTAGGAAAATAGCAGCCGATCAAACTGCCCTTCGAGATAAGGTGCTATGCTTTCAGCCAGGATTTTAACATATTCCGGTTGGTTGTAGAAAGCAGGTAAAAAATCCAGTTTCACATCTTTAAAATGCGCATCCCGAACGCGCTTTGCCTTTTCTATCACGGTTTTTGTCGTACTCATGGCGTATTGCGGATACAAAGGTACGAGCTGTACGCCTGTCACACCCTGATCGGCCAGTTTGCACAATCCATCTGCTATAGAAGGGGAACCGTAACGCATGCCCAACGCAACGGGTAGGGCCACTTGGCGCCCTACGCTTTTCGCCAATCGCTTTGAGATCACGATGAGCGGCGAGCCCGCGTCCCACCATATCCTTCGGTAAGCCTCGGCTGACTTTTTGGGTCGGGTGCGCAAGATGATACCCCGCACGATAAAAGCGCGGAGCCAATACGGATAGTCGATGACGTAGGGATCCATTAAAAATTCGGCCAAGTACTTTTTGACATCTTTGGGCGCTGTGGAATTCGGTGAACCCAAATTTACGAGCAGGAGTCCCTTTTTCATACACGTCCCATTTTCGTAGTGGCATACTTTTTAGGCGTTATGCCGTACTTCTTCTTGAATGCAGCGATGAAATGACTTGGATTTTCATACCCCAGGCGGTAAGCTATGGTTTGGGTTTGAAACTTTGCGCCTTCGATCAGCTTGCGCGCATACTCCATTTTATAATCCATTAGAAAGCCGTAAATGGTCTTTCCATAGATGTTTTTAAAGCCCACTTTTAAGCGATACTCGTTTAGCCCTACCCGTCGGGCAAGGGATTTTAAACTCGGTGGATCGGTCATGTTTTCGATGATAATGCCTTTGGCCTGGCGAATTTTGTGCACGTTTTCCGCATCGAGTAAAAAGGGACAATTCGCTTCGGCGCGCGCTGGCGGAGATTGAAAATAAAGGCAGAGGAGCTCGTAGACTTTGGCCTTGGCGTAGAGGAGCCTCAAACCCGAACGCAAGTCGCAATGCGTCAGCTGGGATAAGACCACCGCCATACTCGGACTCATCTCCCTTTCGATGTGGTATTTGTTTTTCGCATTTTCAGCGCCGACGAAAGAGATATCTTCCGCATCGAAAAGCCGGTGAAACGCATCGATTTGGATGTGGATCGCGAAAACCTGGGCGCCTGGCTTGAGGTCTATGTGAAGCGGCTTGTCTGGCACGGGATTGTATAAAAAGAGTGAGTGGTTTTGCGCCAATGTGTGCCCCTCGGCCTCCCCGTTGAACGCGAGTTCGGATTCGCCTTCCATACCGAAGAAAAATTGAATGGAATCACGGGAAACGGGTTGTTCAACCGATGTGGTATGCAGTTGGCTATTCTCGAGTGAAAAACAAGATATAGAATCGCTTGTCCATATGCTTTTTTTAGCGGTATTTTTGATGTTGAGCGCCATAAAATGCATTCGTTTTTCCAGCTTTTGCTTTGCGCATGACGAGGTTAAATCGCCTGCTATTACTTGCAAATTGGCAAATTTACAGTCATTTTTGTTTAGAATTATTCTAAACTGAGCTGGATTTTCGTTTTGCGTTATTTTTAATACAATTACAGGTATTTTCCCGGTTGAGATGCGCTTACTTTTGTCCGAACTTTTAAGCGTGGCATGCGGGTGCGTACGGAAAAAGATTTTTATGTAGTGGGCGTCAGCTTTCAGAAAGCAGATGTGGATATGCGTGGGCGATTCAGCTTGACCCAAGGTAGCCAGCAGGCGATTCTCGACGAGATGAAAGGAGAAGATCTGGCGAATGTCCTGATCTTGAGTACGTGCAACCGGACTGAAATCTACGGCTTTGCGGCGCATCCCTACGTGCTGATCAAATATCTATGTCAGTATTCTAAGGGTTCCCTTGAACTGTTCGAGCGGGTGGCCCACATCGCTAAAAACCGGGATGCCATACACCATTTGTCCCGCATAGGGAGTGGTTTAGACAGTCAGATCTTGGGCGACTTTGAAATTATCGGCCAGATCAAGTCCGCTTTTAACCGATCGAAATCCAATGGCCTGGTCGATGCTTTTTTAGAGCGTCTAATCAATACGGTAATCCAGGCGAGCAAACGCATCAAAAATGAAACCGGCTTGAGCGGTGGTGCCGCTTCCCTGTCCTTTGCAGCCACCCACCACATTTTGCGGCACTTCGATGATGTACAAGGCAAGCACATCTTGCTTCTCGGAACGGGTAAGATCGGTCGGAATACCTGTGAGAATTTGTTGAAGCACGCACCCCAAGCCACCATCACACTGATCAACCGGACGCGGGAAAGAGCCGAGGCGATCGCTGCGCAGTACCCTGTCACGGTAAAGGATTACGGGGATTTAAATGAAACCCTCGCCCAATCCGACGTAGTGGTGGTGGCGACCGGTGCGCGGGAGCCAACCGTTTCAGTGCGTCACTTGCCTGTGGATAAGCCCCTGCTGGTGTTGGATTTATCCATGCCGCGCAATGTGGCGCCACAGGCTGCGCAGCTGCAGAACGTCCGCCTGCTCCACGTCGATCAGCTGTCCCATGAGATCGACCAAACCTTGGCGAAAAGGAAATCACAGATTCCCTTAGCGGAAGAGATCCAATCCCATTTTGAATCGGAATTTTTAAGCTGGCTTCAAATTCGAAGGTTGGCGCCTGCCATCGCTTCTTTTAAGGACAAATTGGCGGAAATACAAGCGACTGAATTGGCTTTTCAAAGCAAGAAAATAGAAAATTTCAATTGGGTGCAAGCCGATTTGGTCTCTTCGCGTTTGATTCATAAGATCACCACCCAGTATGCCAACTACCTCAAGCGTTCGCCCTTGGATTCAGATGAGAGCATTGCCCTTTTCAATAAGGTATTCGATTTGGAACCCGTGAAAGAAAAGCTGGGATGAAAACCCTTCGCATCGGTACACGCGACAGCCCGTTGGCGCGCGCCCAAGCGGAAAGGGTTCAAAGGCAAATAGCGGCAAAGGGGTTTAAAACCGAAATCTCGGCGCTCAAATCCCAGGGCGATGTGATGGTAGACCAACCCCTTTATGCGCTGGGTATTCGGGGTATTTTTACCAAAACCCTCGATGTGGCTTTGCTCCAGGGGCGAATCGACCTAGCCGTCCATTCGCTGAAAGACGTGCCCACCCAATTGCCACAGGGCATTTCACAAATCGCCGTTTTGGCGCGCGGCCCGACTGCAGATGTATGGGTAAAGAATGAAGCGCAAAGCCAGTCCCATACCCTAGCTACCGGCAGCTTGCGCCGTCGCGCTTTTTGGTTGCATCGCTTTCCCACAGATCGGGTGGTGAATTTGCGGGGCCGGGTGCAAACGCGCTTGCGAAAAGTGGCGCAAAACCCCTGGAAAGGGGGCGTATTTGCTGAGGCGGGTTTGGCGCATATGGGGCTGCTCCACACCTTGGATTACGAGCGCTTAGACTGGATGATTCCAGCCCCTGCCCAGGGTGCCATTGGGGTTTATGCGCGCAGCAGTCGCAAAGACCTCGTCGCATGGCGCAGCTGGATGAATCACGAGCCTACGGCGATCTGTACCCGAATCGAGCGGGATTTTCTGTCCGCCTTAGAGGGGGGGTGCTCGGCGCCCATCGGCGCGCTGGCACAAATCAAAGGGGATGCGCTGTCCTTTAGCGGTGCCCTGCTCTCGATCGATGGTGCGCAAAAAATAGCCGTTTCCCAAAGCCGTGCGCTCGACCGAGCTAAGGATTTGGGGCGAGAGATGGCGCAGCGGATCCTCGTGCAAGGGGGTGCTGAAATTCGGGCTGCACTGCGTCGACAAATGACTTAAAGGGATAAACCGCTCGTGCACTTTCTCTCAGGTCGGTTGGATGGGGGTTAAACGATTGCCGCATGGGAAAACAAAAAACGCTTTTTAAATCATCTCTAAGTTAAAGAGATAAAGAATTGTCCCCGCTTTTCAAACCGACCCCACAAAGAAAAATAACTTTCCAATCGACGCTAGGAGAAAAAAACCATAAACGAGATTGGCTACTTTTTCAAACACGCCGCAGGTCAAAATCAACGGTAATGGGTATGGGTGCGCAAACACTCGATCGGACAAAAACAAAAGAGTAAGACCAGATTTTTCAAACTGCCAATCGAGGACAAAGAAAAGTCCCCGTCTCAAATAGAGCCATAGAAATGAATACCAAAAAATAATTGCCCCTTAAAACTAGCCCCGCAATACAAATACAAAAAAATACCTACCTTTCAGACCGACCCTACACAGGTAAACACGAAAATAATACCCGCCTTTCAAACCACAGATGGGGATACAGAGATCAGACCCTGCTTTCACGCCACGAGAAGACGGAGCCAAAAACAAAAAAGTTCACTCTCTAAGCGGCCAAAAAGGGCAAAACAAAAAAGCTCCTTTTCAAATCGACACCAAAGAGCCAAACTGAGAAAGCAATCCAATCCACTTAGCCCGCTTAATCCGTTCAATCCAACTGAGCCAACCCAATCGCATCGCTTAAACCCACGAATCAATCCAGACAACCCGACAACACCGCAACCCAAGCCGCTCAACCGGCTGGCTTACCGACACCCCGCCAAAAACCAGAGACAAACCCAGCCTTTTTTAATTGCCAAACGGCAGCGGGAAAATAGCTCCAGTCGCCCCAAAGAGACAACGCCAAAAGTATCCCTGTGCAAACCCGGCGCAACGACATTCACCCATCCAAGCCAAACCAGCCAATCACCCATGCCGCCAGCGCCCAAACCAAGCCTTTTTTAACTGTTAGACAGAAAGGGAGAAACACCGCATAAACTTTCAAATGCGCCCAAGCGGATAAGTGTCGATAAATAAAGTCTTTCTCAACTGCCAAAATGGGAGCGGGAAAAACGAGCTCGACCGCTCAGAATCGCCGAAAAGTGTAAAACCAATGGCCCACAACCCATCCACGCATCCAACCGAAGAAAGTCGAGCCAAAACCCAACCAATTACGGGAAGTACAAGCGAGAAAAAACCCGTGCAAAGAACTCGACAATGGATAATCCAACTCAAAAAACTACTGGGTCGACAACTGCTAAGTCAAATGCAACCAAAGGCTTAACACAAACCGAGCCATCCGCAAAAACTGCTGATCAAAACAATCCAAGGCAAAACACCCCCTGAGTCGACAACTAAAGTCGAAAAAACGACCGAGTCAACCGCAACCCAGTCCACCCAACCCCAACGAACACATCTATGCAACACGCGGAAACAAACTCAAACGAACCCCGACAAACCAACCGACGAATCCAATCCACCCGAGCCAAAACCCACACAAGGGGTTCGACAAAAGACAAGCCAAACCAATGGATAAATCAAACAGCCCAACGCACCGATCATGCGCGCGAATCAATCCAATCACCCGGCAGCACCGCAAGCCAGCATAAGAAGGAGCAAACCGATAAATTGATGATGCAAACCAAGCCACCCGACCCAAACCAACTCAATCGGCACAACGGCAAAGCAACCCGACCGCACCCACCATGCGCGCGAATCAATCCAGCCGATCCAACCGCACCGAACACACGCACGGATCAATCCAGTCATCGGCACTCAACCCAACGCAACAGCCCAAAATCACCAGCTTAGAATCGCCAAGCCAACCAATCACATAAGCAAACCACTCCAACCCAATCCATGCAATAACGCGAAGCAACGCAGCAATCAACCCAGCCAATCCAAATCAAACCAACCGACGAACCCAATCCAAGCCACCCGAACCAAAACCCACACAAGGGGTTCGACAAAAGACAAGTCAAACCAATGGACAAAATCAACCAGCCCAGCGCACCACCGTGCGCACGAATCAACCCAGCCAACCCAGGACGGGCTAAGCGACTCAGCGCAAGCACTCGAAACAACAATGGTCATACTTCTTTGTGGATTCACATATTTTTTTATATACTTGGCACTCCATCTTAGATTTGTTAGATAACAGAATGATGAAGCAGTTCGCACTTATTTCAATCCTCTTTGTAACCGCGCTATTCAGCGGCTGTGATACGGCTGAC
>JBAJNK010000072.1:0-17889 GCA_036881805.1 Flavobacteriales bacterium | reverse complement strand
TGTGCACTTGCCCCTCCCCTGCGACCGCCAGAGCGAAATAGGGGTGCTTCTCGCTGAAAACGGAGCCGGTCTTTCCAGTGTTCAGCTGGAATTCTTCTTTTATAGCTAACTTGGGCATGTCCTCGGTAACCGGCTTGTCGGATTGCACCCCATAGCAGCGGCATCGCCAGCCGTTGGGCGGATAGTATTTATCCCAAAAGGAGTCGCCGATGGGCTTGATCACGCCATGCAGCTTTGCGTGGCTGCTGCGAACACGTTCATCGGCCGCTGTTTTGTATTCTAAATTGGGGAATAAGTCTTTGTCTTTTTGAAACTGCTGCCAATTGCGTGCGTGGGCGCTTGCCTGACGTGCGGTTTGGTATTCGGCTTGCAAGTAGTTTAGGTTATACGATCGGTTGACTTTTAGGACTTGCTTTTTGAACGCATCGTAAGGAGTCACCTCTCCGTTTGTGTAAAGCAAGCTGTTGAAGGTTTTGAGCTCGGCATAGGTTTTGGCCTGTGAAAACCGATAGATGTTTTTTTGCATCTTAAGCTTGGTTGCATCCTCTGATTCAAAATCACTCCAATCGGTTCCCCAACCTTCCTTTGTGGCACTCATAAGGTCGTCGAAGGTTTGCTCGATAAGCCCTTGGTGCAGGTCTTCTGCTTTAATGCTTCCTTTGTGAAGCCCTTTTGCTATTTTCTCGATGAGCTGCTGATAAGGCGCAAGGCTAATGGCCTGTATGTGGTTGTATGGATCGGGTAAGGAATTTTGGTAAAAAGCCGCTATTTTGCCTAAAGCGGTTTGGTCAAGACTTTTTTTTTGCATGCGAGCCTTTTTGCCATCTGCTGGGGGCAAAGCAGGGGCGCCTTGCTCTTCTAATCTCTTAAGCGGAATACCTGTTTTCTGTGATAGGTAGTCGGTGTCTATTTTATAGTAAGGACTTAAGCTCCTTACGGCTTCGATGAGTTTTTCGAGACTCAGCGATTCGGCGTCGTCCCATTTAAAAGTGTAGTTGTCTAAACTTCGATAGACCGAGCTGACTTTAACGAGACGCGGGACGAGCTCTTCATTGACGAGTACCTCGATGAAGAACTTGTCGAGCCTGATTTTAGTCTTTAAAATGTCGGCGTGAACTTGAGCGGCGCCTGTGTATGTTTTCTCATCGACCGTTCCAGTAGCGCCGTTAATTCTTTTGGAAATTTCATTATTGGCTAGCTCGGTTAATTCTTTAAAGATGTCTGCGTTTCCGCCTTTGACGGCATTGCTAAAGTTTACTTGCTCTTGTCCTCGGAGTACAGCGAAATGAGCTGATTTGAAATTTGTCATGCTTTCATAAAGCTCCTCGAACCGCTTGCGATCTTCGCGGTCGGTTGTCACGAACATGGGCGGTATGCCGTATTTATCTATGTAATCGAGCCAAGAGCCTACGCCGAGTTTCTTGGCCAGTACAATGGGGGCTAACATGGCGAACAGGCCTAATTGGTTATCCTTGCCCACCTGTAAATAATAGTCTTTGAAAACCCCTTCTTTGTAGTTCCACCCGGTTGTGTCACCGGGTTCTCTAACAATAATGCCTTTTTGCGGGATCACGTGGGCGGGATCGATGGCATCGACGCTGTCGAGCTGGCCGTTGTCCTTTGTCTTGTATATCTCTACGACTTTCGTTCCCGTGTACTTGGACATCAAAGCCGCTTCTATAAAATCGATAAACCAACGCTTTTTAAAGAGATCGGTCATCTCTTCTCTTTCGGCTCCTTTTTGGTCGACCAGTTTAAAAGGTGAACCCTGCACGGCTTCTATCCGATTGTTTACGGTCGCCATCAAATGATTGTCGAGTGTTAGATTAAAATAAAGTTCCTTCAAAGCGACGCGACTGGGCTCTTCGGGGTCTGTGGCAGCGAGAATAGCTGTTTTCCACTGATTCAAAGACTGTGTTTGTAGTGAAGTGGCTGTTCGGATGATTTTGCTTGATAATTCATTACCGCCCCCTTGCCGAGCGGCGGCTTCGACTCGTATCCGCCCCTCGTCGGCATGCGTGATAAAGAATGCTTCGATTTTTTTATACAATCCTGTGTCTCTTATTCCCATTCTTTTAGATATAAAAGTCATCGTTTCTAAGGCTTCCCCATAGCGATTGGCTGTCGGGGTTGCCGCTCTCGTCTTTGGGCGGCGGCAGCGCCAAGGTGATTTTACCGGTTGCGATTTTATCGAGCTGTTTCATAGCCCCTTCCACGTCATCGCTAGAAAACTTGCGCGCTGCGTTGCGCCCATGGATTTTGAAAAGCGTCAAAGCGCTTAATATGTCTATCAGCATCTCCTCGCGTAAAGGCGCTTTTTTATCGAATATGGCTTCCACATCGTATCGATCTCTCAAGTAAGGCTTAATGAGTCCGATGGCTCGGCGCTCGGCCCTATCGAGCGCATTATCGAAGTCGGCGGCGCTCTCCCTTATAAATCGCTCGAAACTGTCGGTTTTCAGATCGTCTAAAGTCAAATAAATCATGGCTACCAATTGTGAACGGGTTTCATCTTGCCGGCTCGGAATTGGAAATTTCCTTCGGTATCACTCTCAATGTGTTTTTCCAAAAAGTCGATGCCGCCTTTTTGGGCGTCTGGAAAGTCGTCATGCCCTTTGTAACCGGGTTCTATACCGAATAGTTGAGATAAGCCGATGTGTAAGTCGTTTTTACCCTCCAGCTTTTCATTGTAGAAAACCCGCCCATTTTGATAGTAGGGAACGAGTTTGAGCAGGCGGTTGTACTTGCTTTGGGTGGGTCGATCGACCTGTATCAAGTTCAATTGCACTTTTTGCTCCCGCTCGACCTCCTTTATAGTGCGGCGCACTTCATCGTTCCAAAATTGCGACTCGAAAAGCCAATGCACACAGACCGAAGGAGTCAATCGCTTTTGATAATCGCACATAAAGACAAGCGCGTCTCGCATTTTGCATTGGCGAACGAAGAGATCGAGTACATAGAAGTCGCCTTTGTAAAGGCCTTGTACGACCACGGCATTATAGTCGGCCGTGGCCGTTGCGGCGTAAGCCACATCCCAATAGCCGCAGATCACTTTAAAATCGCTGCGTTTGGGTGATTTAACCCGGCGTATATCCTCCGATTTAAATATTTCGCCCTCGACGTGGGGCGCATTGTTGTATTCGGATTGTGCCGCCAGTATGCCTATATCAACCTCTATCGCCTTGAAATAGTCGGGCGTGTACTTTTTCGCCCAAGTGGGCTCGTAAGTGATGGGGTCGTAAGCGTCGACACGGTTCCAATCCCACCCGGTGCGGCTATCTTTAAGCAAGGTGAGGATCATCTTGTCTGCCGAGTGGTTGTTGGCGTGAAAGTAGCGGCGAAAGCGACCGTCCATGGTGGGAATGAGATCGCGCTCGATCCACTTTTTCATTTTGAGCATTCTTGCAGGATTGGCCAGCAGTTCTTTGGTTTCTATGTCATCACATACGATGTTGGTGGGTCTTTTTTCACGCACGCGCAGACCCCGAACGGATTGACCCATCCCAAGCCCCTGTCCGATAAAACCCCCACGAGTTACGAATAGCTTATCTTCCCAGCTCCCCGCATTAATCTGCTCGCCGAAGTCTCTTAGGATTTGGGGATTGGCCTCGAATTCAGCTCTTAGGTTTTCCAAGAGCTGAACAGCTCGGTCGGCGTTATTGCCGATGATAACGTGATAGATGGGCTCGCCCCGCAGCCAAAACCAAAAAGGCAGGAATAGATCGCAAACGACGGACTTGGCCAGCGCCCTGCCCCAGACGATCAGTCCTTTGTAAGCGGGGTTGCGGCCTGCTTTTCGGGCGAGTCGAATGTGGAAGTCAGGGGTTTCGGCTGTGGCATAATTAGAAAAGTAACGCCGTATCATAAAGGCAAAGTCGCTTTTCGCCCTTGCGATGGCCTGGGCGCGATCCGAATGGCTTTCGTATGGGTTAAGCCCGGAAGAGCGGGCAAATTCGAGTTTCTTCTGGTACCGCTCCAACGCAGCTTTATCGGATCGTTTCATGTACCCCAGTTTTTTAAACGGTCTTGCAAGAATTGCTCTTGAAAGTCGAGCGTTTTGTGATACAAACTTTCATTGTGTTTGCGCAGCGCCTCGAATATCTCGTCCATCACTGCCAAATAAGCGGCCGGTGATGGTCTATCGTTTTTATTTAGAAGTTCAATCCGCTTGTTCCATTTGCTTACTTCATCGCCTGAGGCGGCCAGTTGTTTGTTGATCGCCAGGCAAGCCTTCTCGTCCCCTGCTTTTTCGCGCTCTCGCAGTGTTTTTAGTAGCCTAAGGGTTTGATCGGCGTATGCCTCGAGAATTTCTTCGATTCTTCGCCTTTGCGCTTTGTTTGAATTAAGCCGAGCCGTGCGTTCCGCTGCCCAGCCGTATTTAACGACCCACAATCCCACCGTATGCTCGGATTTACCCAGCTTTTCGGCTATCTCTTTCCTGCTCGATCCCCGTTCGACAAATAATATGCGCGCGACTTGCCGCTCGCTCTCTTGCTTTTTTGTCATAGGGCAAAGGTGAGACAAGGGGGTTTTCTTTGAAAAAAAACGTTACGAATCGTAAGAGATTTACACGCGATTCGTAACGATTATTTGCTTTTAAAATCCAAAGCCCGCCACCTTTGCGCTATGCAAATGGCCAAACTCATATCTTTCTGGGAAGGCGGACGAGAGGTGGGGCGATTAGAAGCAGCTGCTTCGGAATCTATCGCCCGCTTTAGTTTAGTAGGTCGCATATACGAATGGACGGCGGGGGCAGAGAGCCAGCTGCGCGGGGCTATCGAAAAAACTTTAACAGACGGCATAAAGAAGGCGCGCTTATACCTAAGCAGTGAAGGGGGATCGGTATTCGCGACGTATGAGATCGCCAACCTACTCGACCGATTTGACGATGTCAAAATAGAAGTAGGGGCATTAATGCTGTCTGCAGCCACTTACCTCACTTCTCGCTTTCACACAACGGTTAAGAAAAATACCCAAGGCATGATCCATATGCCAACCACTACGGTGTCCGGAAATGCCAAAGAATTGGAGTCTGACCTCAAGCTGCTTTACAACATCACAGCGAATTATCTCGAGGCATACGCCGATAAAACGGGCAAGACGACTGAAGAGATAAAAAACTTGTGGAAAGACGGGGATCATTGGATGGATGCGGCAGCGCTCGAGAAAGAAGGTTTTGTCGATGCCGTTGCCACTGCACCGGCCCCTTTCGGGGAAAGAGACATAAAGGCGCTTGTGGCCTGCGGCTCGCCTTACGCCAGTCGATTTAAGAGTGTAGCCAAAATGCAAACTCAAAATGAAGGTAAAATGGATAGAGAAAAACTAATCGCCTTGTACGGCCTCGAGGCCGATGCAAGCGACGAGGAGATTTTACAGGCCGCCCGCAAGGCAAAAGTCGAAGCCTTAAAATACAAGGAGGCTGAAACGCGGCGCAAAGCAGGTGAAAGTGCCGAGCAAGCTAAACGAGCTACCGAATTGGTGGAGACGGCCATCAAGGACAAACGCATAGGAGCCGACCGAAGGGGTGTTTATGAGAAGCTGGCCGCCGCTGATTATAAGAGCACCAAAACGGCATTGGAAGCCTTAACCCCTGTACCGCAGTTGACAAAGGCGCTTAAGTCTTCTAAAGCTGGCTTAGCGACCGACCGCGGCGCTTGGAGTTTGGACGATTATCTGGACAACGACCCCGAGGCTTATGAGGAATTAAAAGTCGAATCGCCGCAGCAGGCTAAGGCTTTGGAGGACGCGTATTTCAACAAAAAATAAGCATTATCATGAGAAAGAGAAAAAAAATCGACTGGGGATACATCTTATTGGCAGTCGCATGTTTACTAATCGGCTGTCTCGCCTTAGTTACAAGAAGCGGAGACTGCTTTATGGCCTTGGCAGCCGCTACGGTGGCGGCTTTGCCGCTGAAGGATGAATTGGCCGAGCGCGAGCTAATTAAAAAGTTTCGCCACGCGAACACATGGCTCGTTGAAATCCGCTCAAAACCCAAGTGGGTGGGCAAAGACGTGATAAAAATACCGAAGCGTGGAGTCGCGCCAAAAGTTCTTATAAACAATAAGATATACCCGATCGTATCCAATAAGCGGGACGACACGTACATAGCGATCTCGCTCAACAAATACGACACCACAAACACTACCGTTACGGATGATGAGCTATACGCACTGCCCTATGAAAAACTAAACGACGTGCAGTTACAGCACCGGGAGGAATTGGAAGACAAAACGGCCGAGCATGCACTTTATTCTTTGGCTCCGTCTAAGCATTCGACTCAGACTCCTGTTTTGGAGACCACGGGGCCAGCTGACGAAACTGGACGCAAGCGACTTGTTTCTAAGGATTTGATTCATCTACAAAAAACCCTAGGAAATTTAAATGTTCCCAAAGAAGGGAGAATCCTCGTTCTCTCCCCGGATCACGTGGCGGATTTGCTTTTGGAGGATAGAAAATTCGAGACGCAGTACCACAATGCGAAAGCAGGGGTACTGGCAAAAATGTATTACGGGTTTAAAGTTTATGAGTCGAACTATACCCCCTGTTACACCGACAGACTCGTTAAACGGTCGTTTGATTCCGTCGAGGTGTCTCGTGTGGCATCGGTGGTTTTTCACAAAAGAACCACGGTGAAGGCAACCGGGTCGGTTAAACGATATGCCCAGGCAGCCAAGGATTCCCCTGATTTTAGGGAAAACAAAATCGGGTTTCGACTCCACTTTATTTGTGTTGGAATTGAAGATTTAGGCCAAGCGGTCTTGGTAAGCGGTAAAGAATCTGCTGAAGAAGAAGGAAAATGAGGGTTTCACCCAAGGGCATAAAGTTGATTGAGAATTTCGAAGGATTTTCGGCTAACCCGTATTGTTGTCCCGGCGGTGTGCCCACAATCGGCTACGGCGCCACGCACTATGGAGACGGCAGACGGGTTAAACTAAGCGACCCGCCTATTGCTAATGCGGCGGCCGATGCGTTGCTTAAAATGCAGCTACGGGGGTATGAGAGCGGGTTGGAACGCTATTTGGTACAGGAGCTAAATCAAAATCAGTTCGATGCGCTGGTGTCATTCGCTTACAATATGGGACTTGGAAATTTAAAGCGATCTACGCTGATGCGGAAAGTGAATCGAAATCCCACCGACCCGCAGATATCCGATGCGTTCAAAAGATGGATTTTCGCCGATGGAAAATTGCTTGAAGGTTTGGAAAAAAGAAGGGCGAGAGAAGCCGAATTATACTTTACCCCGTGCGCTTAATACTATACATATCGACAATCGGTTTTCTATCGGCTTGTTGCGCTGTGCACAAGCCGATCCTCGCAGGCGAGCAAGTGGTTCGTGATTCAGTTGTGGTGGATACAAAAACAGTACTGCACGACACGGTCTTTGTCACACCGAAATCGCAGGTGACAACGTATGTAGCCTTGTCGGACTTGGGGGCAAAGCCTGTCGTTAAGCAAAGCAAAAATGCTCGGATTGTTGTAAAAAAAATCAACGATACCGTTTTTGTGCAAGCGGGCTGTGATACACTGGCGCTGGCAGCAAAGATCAAAGAGCATTTTATCAAAGAGTTCCACGCAACCGTTGAGACTGAAATAGTAAGACAGAAATACATCCCGTGGTGGGCAAAAATCTTATGCTGGGCAGGCGGGGCAGCCTTGGGGTTTTTAGGGTTTAAAATCGCAAAAATTTTCTCCCCGTTCAAATTGCCCTGGAGTTGAAGAAAAATGAGATTAAAACTTATTTGATATGGCACAATTAACAGGGGTATCGGTCAACCGTCTCGAAGGCGGCTTAAGGCGCAGGAATCCGAAAACCGACGAAGTGGTAGCGCTAGTAGCCGCCATGCCCGTAGCAGCTTTGACTTTAGCGTACGACAGCGCATATAAACTGCTGCAGCTAATCGATGCCGAACGCCTGGGCGTAACGGTTGCTTTTGACAAGGAGAAAAACAGTCTCGTTCACCACCACATTAGCGAGATTTTTCGCCTATCGCCCGATGCCACTTGCTACCTAATACCCATACCTGTAGACACATCCATCACAGCGTCTGTCGATAAGCTGTTGCCGCTGATTCGCTCTCAAAAAGACATAAAAGGGCTGGGTTTTGTCGGGTTTACGTTAACGCTGCCGCAGCTAGTCTCAGTGGTGGAAAAAATACAGGGGAGCCTTGTCGATTTGCTATTCGCGGACAGCCGATATATCGACTTTGTGGTGCTCGAAGGCAAAGGACAGCTGGATAGCACCAGAAAGGTAAAGCCTTTCTCGCCTGCGACTATGGCGGATTTGCGAACCAAGAAAGCGCCTCAAGTTTCCGTTGTCATTGCTCAAGACCCTTTAATCGCCGCAAAAGGAGCCGCTAATATCAATTATGCAGCGGTAGGGTCTGCACTCGGAATGTTGTCGATTCGCAAAGTGAATGAAAATATAGGTTCGGTAAACATTCGAAATAAGCCCGCCGGCAAAAAAGGAGCCCCGGATTACCCGCTTACTGACTTGGCATCCAAGCTATGGCTCAATTCCGCTTTGTCGGACGGTACGCCCATAGGTCGCCTCTCTAAGGTCGACCTCAAGAACCTAACCGACAAGGGTTACATTTACGTGGCTTCATACGAGGGCTATGGCGGGCTATTTTTCAACGATTCGCCTACCTGTGTGCAAAAGGCGAGCGATTACGCCTATATAGAAAATAATCGGACGTGGAATAAGATGGCGCGACTGGTTCGAGCCGTTCTCATACCTGAAGTAAAAGGGGTGGTAAAAAAGGATGCGCAAACGGGCTTTATCAAAAGTACCACGATCAGTCGCTGGCAAGCGCTTGTCAATAGCGCGCTGGAGAGAATGGTGATCGCCGAAGAGCTGAGCGGCTTCGACGTTTACATCGATCCGATGCAGATCACGGACCCCGACAAGCCCCTAAAAGTAAAAATCCAAGGCGTGGCAGACGGCGTTGTTCACGCTTTTGAAGTAGACCTTGGCCACACGCAAAAAATCAACGAGGACTAATTCGTTAAAACCATGGCAAATACAACGATTATCAATAAGCACGGCAAAATGACCGGCTGGAATAACGTGACAGTTAATCTATTGGGTCGCGATCTCGGTGGCTTTACTGAGATTTCTTATAGTGACGAAGTCAAAAAAGAGAATGTTTACGGCGCCGGACCTTATCCGATCGGACGCAGCGAGGGAAACTATGAAGCTAAGGCTTCTATTACGCTAAAAAAAGAAGAGATGGATGCGCTGCTTCAAGCCTTGCCCAAAGGCGGTTATTTGCACGATATCGAGCCGTTCGACATCACGGTTGAGTATGCGGACAAGGACATGAAAATACTTAAAGACCGAATTCGAAATTGTGAATTTATGGGCAACGGTATTGAAACAAAGAATGGCGAGGGGTCGATCGAGCACAAATTCGATCTGCTTGTATCGCATATAGAGTGGAACGTAACCTAATAGAAATGGCTAAAACACAAACCTATGCGGCTATAACGCCCGAAAAGCGAAAAGAGTGGGAGGCTCGCTATGGCACATCTCGCATACACGACATAGAGGTACAAACTCCTGAGGGTAAGAATTGTTTTGTGATCCTTAAACCCACGAGAAAGGTCATGGAACTGGTGGCGCAGGCCGGCGATCGTGACATTGCCACGGCCAATCAGGCCTTTATCGCCAACTGTGTGCTGGGGGGTGATATGGATGCCATCGATTACGACGGGCAGGTTTATCTAGCGCTGCTGGAGTATATCGGCGCGCTTATCCAGCAAAAGCAGATCAAGGTAAAAAAGCTGTAGGCCGTTTCCGTCTGGAAACGGAGGACAAGCAAAACGATCCGCAGTGGCTCGCCAAGGTCAACGCCTTAATTCGATACTACTACCGAATAGACCCCGATAGTCTTTCGGACGATGAGTGGGCGCGGAAATTCAACGAATACGCCTATGTCAAGGCGGTGGAATTGAAGCAGTTCGAGGCGGTGTTTAAATCGAGCTTAATTGAAATTATCAACAAGATTTTCCAGCAAAATAAGTGATGGGAATCAGCGCTACAACAAAATGGATATTGGAAGTCATCAACCGGGCTTCTGCACCACTGCGCGACATACAGAGTCGGGCAAAAGCGGCGAATAGCAAAGTATCGGGTTTGCAAAAATCCTTTCGGCGGCTAAGCGCTATCGACTATTACGCGATCGGTCAAAGCGTAGGCATACTCGGAAACCAAATTCAGCAAGCCGCCAGACCCGGCGTACAGTTTCAAGATGCGCTGGCCGATGTGCAGGCCATTACAGGGGTTGCCGGGCAGGCGCTTGAGAAGCTGGGTGCTAAGGCGCGGGCATCGGCTAAAGACTTCGGCGGCGCTGCTTCCGACTCCTTGAACACATACAAGGTTATCCTCTCTCGCTTAGGCCCCGGTATTGCCAAAAACCAGCAGGCGCTCGACGGGATGGAACGTAATGTTCGCGTACTCTCCAAAACGATGGGTAATGACGCTTCGGCGGCCGTAGATGCGCTCTCGACGGCTATGTTGCAATTCGGCGTGGACTTAAGCGACCCGGCCGCCGCCCAGAATAGGATGACCGAGATGATGAACGTAATGGCCGCAGGTGCAAAAGAAGGTGCCGCTGAATTACCTTCCATTAGCGCCGCTATTAAAGTGGCCGGTGTTGAGGCCTCGAAATCTAAATTGAGCTTTGTCGAAACGAACGCCGCCTTTCAAGCGCTTGCCAAAGGCGGAAAACTGGGCGCCGAAGCGGGCACCGCCTTGCGTAACGTATTAGGCAAGATGTCCGGAGAAGATGTTATCCCCAAAGAGGCAGCGGAAAAGCTAAAAAGGTATGGTGTCGATATGCGAATAGTCTCGGATACAACGCTCCCATTCACCGATCGTTTGCGCGAGCTAGCCAAAGCGCAAGGAGACGCGACTGTTTTCGCTCAGATGTTCGGGGTGGAAAACTCGGCAGCGGCCAATATATTAATTCGGAACATCGATGCGCAGCAGCTGCTGCAATCCAAGATAAAGGGCACCGATACGGCTTTTGAACAAGCGAAGGTAAAGATGGACACTTTTTCTGAACACATGAGCCGCCTGCGCGCTAGATTGAGCGATCTGGGCATCACATTCTTTAGCGTAGCTAAAAACGCCTTACCGCTTGTACAAATAAGCACTGCGGGGATGCAGACCTTTGCCAATTGGAAAGTTATCACACAAGGGTTTTCTTCGCTTTTTAGAACGAAGTGGATCGGGAATTTAATACGCGGTGCCTTAGCCACCAAATCCCTGTCTGTGGCCAATACAGCCGGGGCGGTAGCATCTGGTGAAATGGCGGTATCTACCGTAGCGGTGGGCGAGGCATCGGCTGCTAGCGTAGCGCCCCTGGCTGCTATGCGTATGGGTCTTATAGGGATAGGTCAGGCAATTAAGTCGATTCCAATTATCGGTTGGGTTTTAACTCTCATCGGCGTTTTGATACCCCTCTTTAAATACCTGTGGGACAAATGCGGTTGGTTTAGGGGGGCACTATATGGGATATGGAATGTGGTCGAGTTAGTGTTCGGTAAAATCGCCCGGTATGTCATGTCTACCGTCTTGGGCATTTGGAAAGTAATTAAATCCGCTTTTACAGGCGTTCAGCAGGCATTTAAAATTGTAAGCGTCGTATTTAAAGGGATATGGAAGGTGATAAGCAGCGCGGTCGGGTCGATTTTGGGGTTTTTGAAAAAAGCGCTGAATGCCGTGTCAGGTGTATTTAAATCGGTGTTCGGCGGGGTTTACGATTTTCTATCCGGCGTATTTGAAGGGATGTACCACAAGATCATGGGCGTTATCGATGCGATCGTAGGCGCAGTTAAAAAAGTATGGGGCTGGCTTTCGGGTTTTTTCGGAAAGGCTAAAGAGGTCTACGACGAAGGCATGCAAAGGGGCAAAAAAGAGGTTGCCCAGGTGCAGCGCGCCGAAGTCGAAAAGCCGGCAATCGAAACAGATAAGCCATTAAAGAGCGATAATCTAACGGCAGTCGTCGGTAAAGCAAAAAAATACAAGCCTGCGAGCGTTAATGATTTGCTAAGTATTACGAGGGCCGACAAGCCCGCTGACAAAACCGACAAGGCCTTAACGGATGATTCGACTACTGTTGTAGGACTGGGGAGATTATCCCTATCGGGGGGCAGCGCTGCCCCTCAAAGTGACCACAGAACTATCAATCAAAACCTGCAAATCACAAACCACTTTAATGTGAGTTCAAAACTCGATATAAAGGATATAGCCGATCAGGTCGCAGGACTGATTAATGACCGCTTACGCGACGCGTTAATAGCTATTTAGTAGAATTATGGACGATTTATCGCAATTATTCGAGAGCGCTTTTGGAGAGTCGCCCCTGTATGCTACAGAGGCGGCTGTGCGTAACAGGGGAATGGATTTTACCGACGAGAGCGCGAAAAAGACGAGCTGGCTCGGCACCCCCGTTATGTTCCCCATCAAATTCAAACGGGGCGCCTATCAGATTTACAAGCCCAACGGCGAGGTCGAAAAGGTAGAGCGGAGCGATTTTTATCTGCCGCCTTGCTTAGTTCAATTTAGCCGGGCTAAGAACCTGACTCAAACCCATGTGCTAGGCGATACCGGAAGCGTCAAAGAAATGTTCGGATTCGACGATTGGAATATAAAGATAAAGGGCTTGTGTTTGGATGAGCCCGACCGCAAGGCTTACGATCAGCTCGAAGCGCTACTCGATTGGGAAGAGATCGCAGCCGGGATAGACGTAAGCGGGTCGCTGTTCGCCGACAAACAGATTTATAATATAGTCATTAAAAGTATCGATGTGAAACAGATCCAGGGAAAACCCGGCGTAATACCCTTTACCATCGATGCGGTAAGTGAGGATGAAGCGATATTAGTGTTATGAGTTGCTACGTAATGAATGCGCGTATAACATTCGCCGCCCGCTCAGGTAGGCGTGAAATAGTCTTGCGCCAAATCCAAAGCGTACAAATCGAGACGAGCTGGAAGCTGCTTACCGATACGGCTGTTGTCACCGTGCCGCGCAAGGTGTCTCAAAAACTATTCGACAAACTCCGGGTAAGGAACATCTTTCGGCGCGGTGATGCCGTTCAAATAGCGCTAGGCTATAACGGCCAATATGTAACCGAGTTCGACGGCTATATAACAGAAGTTTCGGCTACCGCACCCATTGCTATTAAGTGCGAGGACGAGATGTGGAAACTTAAAGCAACGCCCGTCAGCTATAGTAAACCGAGTGTAGAATTAAAACAGCTTTTAACCGATATTTTGCCAGCGATCGATGTAGATGCCAATGCGGGCGAACAACTGGGCGCGGTGCGTTTTTCCGAGACCACTGCTTCGCAGGTCTTAGAAAAGCTAAAGCAGCAGAATCGCATTTACAGCTATTTCAAGGGTAAAAGACTGGTAAGCGGCAAGATTTACACAGACGATAGTGGCGCGGCCACTCACCGATTTGAACTGGAGCGCAACGCGGTGCGTAACGATTTGCAGTACAGGCGAAAAGAGGACACGAAAATACTCGTCATCGCGCGCGCCATAATCGATGGCAAGAAAACAGCCTATCGAATCGGCGAGGAAGGCGGCCAATTGTACAGGCTGAATTATACCGGCCATTCCATTACCGAGGCAGATTTAAAGCGAAAGGCTTCCGCTGATTACAAAAAACTAAAAACAGATGGCTTCGACGGTTCCTTTACGGCATTCGGCGTCCCTTCGGTCAGACACGGTGAAAAGGTAAACCTTACAAGTCGCCTGTACAAAGAGCTCGACGGCATCTATTATATAGAAGGCGTCAGCAAGCGATTTGGGCCAGAAGGGTATCGCCAAGAGATAAAACTGGGTGGCGTAGCGGCATGAAAAAGGGAAAAAACATACAAGACTTCGGCGGGCTCCTATCAGCTCATGTGCAGGCGCATATAAAAGTGCAAACTCATTGGTGTAGGGTTAAAGAGGTGACCTGGGATGACAAAACCTTTACGTGTATAGGAGTAGCTGATGATTTGCCATTTTATAATGTGAGCTTAGGGCTCGGCAGCTTTTACAGGCGACCTGAAAAGAATAGCTTATGCCTTATAGGCGTCATCGAAAACGCGGATACCGACGCTTTTTTGATCGATGCTGAAGCCTTTGACAAGGCGGTATGGCAAAGCGGGGAAAGCGAGCTGACTATAAAAAAAGACGGGTTTGTGGTCAAACAAGGTGGTGAGAGCTTAAAGCAGGTATTAAACGATTGGCAAACGGCTTTGTATAAGCTGTGCGAGGAAGTGAGCAAGATTGTTGTGAGCATAGGGGTAACTCCCAATGTGGCGGCCATTGCTGAGATAAAACAGCAAGTGCAAGCGATTAAAGAGCGTTTAAACGGCATTTTAATAGCGTAAATGAACCAGTTAGAATCATCCGATATCATGCTTGAAAACGACGATTTGAAGATCACAGCCGGAGACCTTTGCATAGGTTACTCTCTAACGCAAGAGGTGAAAATCATTTTGAGGCTGAATCAAGGTGAATTGAAAAACGACCCTTTGCTCGGGCCGAACTTGTTGCAGTTAGTAAAGGGAAAACCGGCAGCGCAAGAGTTCAAAGAGCGAGTGAAAATTCATCTGGGTCGCGATGGGAAGGATTATCGATCTATCAAATCGCTTATACATACCGAGTCTAAATTTTAAAACATAGAGAGATGGCACTTAACAAAGCCCAACTAAAGTCAAGGCTGGTAAAGCTATTTAACAAACCGAAAACAGCCAGCAACGTGGATCAGGTGGCCGGCGACCTGGCCGCAGCCATCGACGAATTTGTAAAGACGGCGACCGTGACCGGTGCCACCAGCGATGGGGCCACTTTAGTACAAACTCAAATACATTAAATGATGAAAGCAGCGAATTTTTTAATACAGGCTTTTGGGTTTTTGAACATTAAAGACTTTTACCGATCAGCTTTTGGCGCAATCGGGTTAAAAACTATAAAGTACAGCGCGGTGATAGGTGTTTTGCAGGGATTTTTAAACCGGTTTTTAGGCCTTGATCTCGTTGTATTTACGGCTTTTTCGCTACTTATCATAGCCGAGTATCTCACAGGGATAAAGGTCGCTCGTAAGCAGGGAGAGAAATTCAAAAGCAGCAAAGCCGGTCGAATGATTTTCAAAATTGGCGTTTACGCATTTATGATTGCTATTCTGCACGCTTTTGAAAAGAGCATCCAAACGCCTAAGCTATTCGGCGTTGAGTTAAACCCTTTTGTCTGGCTGTATGACTCCGTCCTTATAGCGATTGTATTTCAATTGGTCGTGAGCCTGTTTGAAAACCTGGGCGCGTTAGGTTATAAAGAAAGCAAGACTATTGCTGGTATTGTGCTGCGAAGATTTAACAAATGGTTTGAATTCGATGGGAAACAAGGTGATAACAGTGCTAAGTAATCAAACGCTGTTGGACATAGCTGTGCAAGAATTCGGCAACCCTCAAGCGGCATTCGATATTGCTTGCTATAATGGCTTGAGCATCTCCGATCCGCTATATACGGGACAACGGCTGCTTTTGCCGCAAAGCGACTACCAAGAGCCGCAAACGAAGGAATACTACCGAGTAAGAGGTATCAAACCGGCCACGGCAACCGATGAAATGAGCTAATGGCACGAGCGATAGAAGACATACAAACGGACATACTAAAGCGCATAGCCGAACAGCCTGCATTGAGCGGTTTGACATCTACTTCGCAAACCGCTATTTACAGACTCATAACCTATGTCGTGTCGTATGCGGTTTGGCTATTGGAAAAGTTCTTCGACACGCACAAAAAAGAGGTTGAAAATGCTTTAAAAGAGCAAAAAAGCGGCTCGATCAGATGGTACCGCAACAAGTCGCTCGACTATCAAGACGGCTTCGACCTGTTGCCTGGGAAAGATCGGTTTAATAACGAGGGGGCTGCTGAAAAAGACATTAAAAAAAGCAAGATAATAAGATACGCAGCAGTCACCGAATCCCAAGACGAAAGCCGTTTGATTATCAAAGTGGCTACTGAGCAGAATGAGAAATTAATTCCGCTCACTTTGTCCCAGACCAATCGATTTAAAACATATATAAAGGAGATACGATACGCTGGCACACCGATTAACGTCATCAGCTTTTCCCCCGATTTACTATATCTTACCATAGACATTTATCGCAACCCGCTCGTTTTAAATGAAAAAGGCGTAAGCCTTCGAAGTGGGGAAAAGCCGGTTGAACAAGCCATTACTCAGCATTTAAAAACGCTTCCATTCAACGGCGAGTTCGTCATTCAAAGCCTGGTTGATTGCTTGCAGAAAGTAGAAGGGGTGCGCATTGTCAACGTCATCAAGGTCGAGTGTAGCTCGACGAAAGGACGTGTGGCAGATTACGGGCCCAAGCAACCCATATCGGTCTACGCGATCCCAAGCAGCGGGTATTTTGAAGTAGCAAATTTTGATGAGATAGATTATGTGGTTCAAAATAGCGATAAATAAGCTAGCTTTATCATTGTTGCCCACTTTTTTGAGGAAGCCCAAAACAATGGCGTTCTTAAGCGCGTTGTTGCATCCTGCAGAGAGATTGCACGAAACGTGGTTGCAAATGCGATCTGATAACTTGTACAAGCTCAATCATACCAGTCAAGTGATCTCCCTAAGACAGGCCTTAAACGACGCTTTAGACCCCGTTCTGCGCCGTATATATTTGATTGGTTCTGAGCACGAGCGGAACTATTTATACTTGCCTGCTGAGAAATTGCCAAAATATCTGGGCAAGATTTATATTTATCGACAAAGTGAGTACTCATACGCAGGCGCTGACTTTTTTGTCTTTGTTCCAAAAGCCGTATTTGAAAACAGATGGTTTGAATTAAAAGCCATATTAGATTTTTACAAAATGGCGCCCAAACGCTATAAAATCACATGCCATGAATAGACAAAACTTTGAGATACCCGGTGGTTTTCCCTTGGAAGCCGACACCTTGGGTGAAATGCAAAAGGCCTACAGATTACTCAATGCCCTGGGCGAAATAGCAGGTGACAAAGCCATTGTACAGGGCTGTGTAGAAGATGGGGAACACATAAGCGATGGGGTGGTCTATGTCGATGGGGAGGTCTTTGTTTTTCGCGGCGGCAAAAAACAAGATACAGTTATCGTCAAAGAAGATGCCGTTACCAAGACATTTGAAAGTAGCCAAAAGCATGAGGTTTTGTTCAAGCGCTACGTCACCTTCGGATCAGGGGAAGGCAGCATGAACTGGCGCCAATTCAAACGCTACCGTCTCGTTGAAGAAGTAGCCGAGTTTAAAGATGAAGTAACCGACAAGTTGGCCGGCAAGGCTCCGCTCTTGCACACCCACGATGATCGGTACTATACCGAAACGGAGATTGACACAGCGCATTATACTAAAGTAAAAATAGACGAATTACTGAGCGGCGTGAGCCAGAAAAAGGGTCCGAAGGGTGACACGGGCCCACAGGGGCCTAGAGGCTACACGGGTTCACAGGGGCCGAAGGGTGACACGGGTCCACGGGGGTCAGACGCCTCGGTCAGAGACTATGGTTTATTGGTAAATAAAAAATATGAAGTAGTAAGACCAGGGGGTGCTGCTTATGGTGATGGCGAAAATATGTTTTGCTGCTCTGTGTCAATGGAATACGATCGCTATTCCAACCACGACGGATATGGTATTTATAGACATATTACACCTATGTACATTGAGGAGGCAGAAGAAGGTGGCGGCGGTAGTAGTAGTAGTGGTGGTGGTAAGGCTGATTCAAACACACCTGTGTTGTTAAAGCTGGGATTTGCCAAAATTAAAATAACACAGTAATTCTTTCAAGCGATGTATATATTGATCAACCGACTGATCCCCTTAATTGGCGGGTTTTC
>JBAJNK010000071.1:0-19844 GCA_036881805.1 Flavobacteriales bacterium | reverse complement strand
TCCTTGTTTTTCAAAACTCCCCTTAAAGAAGTTAAGCGCATTGATTGAAGCATACCGAGTGATGTCACCGAGTATGCGGCGACCGATACGAGTCCAATCGGGTATTTTTTGGTTGTTCGACATTTTTGTTGTAGCTTTGCATTGTAACCAAGTTTGCGGCTTTGTCCAAGGGCGGCCATTACAAAGAAAGCGACCTTATTTTTAGGTTGCTTTTTTTCTTTTTACTTCAACGATTTTCCCATTTTTTGAAACGATAATAACTTTTTCCACGCTTGGATACGCTTGTTTTCGACGCAGCATAGACTCTATTTTATGAGCGGTATGCTTGATATCCGCTTTATTTTCGGATAAATCCAAGACGACGATTCGGCATTTTTGTTTGGCAGCTTTTTTAAGGCTCTTCTCGTATTTCAAAGAGGTGGGAGTTTTGCGATCGGCTAGTTTCTTTTCAATTTCATATTCGGGATTTTTATATCCGTCAAGTACGATTTGAATAAATACAATGAAGATTTTATTATTCCATTTTTTTTAGTTTGAATTTAATAAAGTTTTTCTTATCCTATTCCAATAGAGTGTGTATTTCTCAAAAAAAGGACGATTTGTTTTTCCAAACTAGGACGATTCGTTTTTCGGATTATATATCTCTTTTGTTTTGCCCCTGTATGATGGCTTAAAAAGGGGGATACTTTTTGGTGTTTGTCTGTGCTTCGTGTCGATTTGGTAAGATGAGCCTATTTTTCATTCTCATTTGGCCGCTTAAACAGCGGGTTTTATCGCTCATCCCTGTGGCGCGGTTTGAAAAGGGTGCGCTTTTTTTGGTTTTTGTCGATAGTGGGACAGCCCCACTGACTTTTGTTACATCTTCTGATGCTGTAGATCGGTTTAAAAAGCGGTTTTTTCCGTTTGAGAGTTTAAAAAGGGGGGGTTATTTTTCGTCTCTGTGAGACGTCTGAAAGGGGGCTTGTTTTTTCCCATGCAACAGCTTGAAGAAAAAGACTTAAGCACTACCCTTTTGGTAATCGGACAGAAATTTTTTCAACCCGGCATCGGTCAAGGGGTGTTTCAAAAGCGCTGCGATGACACGTAATGGCGCGGTGATCACATCTGCGCCGATCTGAGCGCTTTGGATAATGTGCATGGGATGGCGAATGGAAGCGGCTAAAATGTTTGTCGGGTAACCAAAGTTGTCGTAAATCAGCCGGATTTCTTCGATTAAACGCAAGCCATCGGCCGAAATGTCATCCAAGCGCCCGATAAAGGGGGATACATATGAGGCACCGGCTTTCGCAGCCAACAGGGCCTGGCCAGCCGAAAAGACAAGCGTACAATTGGTCCGGATCTCTCGCTGTCTAAGGTAAGCAATGGCTTTTACCCCATCTCTGGTCAAGGGCACCTTCACCACGATTTGGTCGCTGAGGGCTGCCAATGCTTCTGCTTCTCTGATCATGCCTTCGCAATCGGTCGCGATGACTTCGGCGCTCACATCCCCATCTACTTCATCGCATATACTGAGGTAGTGCGCTTTTATATCAGCTGCTCCGCTAATCCCCTCCCTCGCCATGAGGGACGGATTGGTCGTTACACCATCCAATACACCGAGTTCTTGGGCTTCCCGAATTTGGTCGAGATTGGCCGTATCGATAAAAAACTTCATCCGTCACCCCATCATTTCGCCTAGCAAATTTACGAAAATGGGCGAACTACCCACATCACACCGCTGCGACTGTCTGCCCTTGCTGCGTTCCCACCCTGGGGGATTAAACAGGAGCTGGTTGTGTGGGGCTCGCCCGAAGGGGCAAATGTAAAAACATTATCGACATCAGATCAAAAAGGCTATATTTGAACTGTAAAAAACAAACGCGACCATGCGCCATGCTTCCATACTAAAAAACGGGTTTATCCTCGCCATGTGTTTCATAACGCTTACCATCTTGGGATGGGCGCGGGAAAGGGTGTACTTCAAAGCGCATTCGCTAGTCGCCTCAGGGGTTCTGAGCATGATTATCATACTGCTGGCCACCGTCACCGCTTTAACAGTGGGAATTGTCAGCATACAGAAGATAAAGCGAAGAGACGATTTTATCCCGCTTAAAGATGCCCTTGCCATACTGTTTTTACCCATATTGATCGCCTTAATCCTAAACGGCGCTTTTAAAGTCGTGTTGTTCAACTATATCGATCCAGGTTATATAGAACTGTCTCGAAAATTTGCGATAGAAGCGATGATGAAATCGAGAGATGCCTATATCAAAGTCATGGGTGATTCGAGCTTTAACGCCCGATTGGAATGGGTCAAAATCTCAAATCCATATTCGGTACGAGCTGTGGCCAAATCGATTACCACGAGCCTATTCGGATACCTGATACTGAGCTTGATCACAGCGTTCTCACTCAAAAAAGGGAAAACCGTACCCGAATCATAGCACACAAAGCAGCCCATCATGGATATGGAAACCGTGTTGCACAAAGCCCAAGCCTGGTTGTGCCCACCCTACGACAGGGAAACGCGAGATGCGGTACAGGATTTAATCGATAACAATCCCGATGGGCTCTACGATGCTTTTTACAAAGAGTTGGCATTTGGAACCGCCGGCATACGCGGGATAATGGGGGTCGGGACGAATCGGATCAACCGATACACCATCGGAAAGGCTACTCAAGGCTTGGCGAACTACCTGAAAGCGCGATTTCATTCGGTGCCTGAGATCAAAGTAGCCATCGCATATGATTGCCGACACCACAGCAAGGCACTGGCGCTGACCTGCGCAAACATCCTTTCGGCAAACGGGATCAAAGCTTGTATCTTCGAGGAGCTTCGCCCCACCCCAGCGCTCTCTTATGCGGTTCGCCACCTGAGGTGCCAGGCTGGGATCGTGCTTACCGCTTCACACAACCCACCGGAATACAACGGCTATAAGGTATATGGGGCAGATGGGGCACAGGTCGTACCACCTTGGGATCAGGCCATCGTGGATCGGGTGAATAAAACACTTGTCACCGATATCGAATGGACGGGACATGCCGACCGGATCCAATGGATTGGCCAGGCGGTGGACGATGCTTTTATTCAGGCTTGCTTGCGATACGCCCATTACACCACAAGCGGCAAAAGCGCACTGAAAATCGCCTTCACCCCGCTGCACGGCACTTCGATAACGCTGATCCCGCAAGCCCTTCGAGCGGCCGGCTTTAAAAACATTCACATCGCAGCAGCCCAAGCCCAACCCGACGGGGATTTCCCGACCGTCAAATCCCCCAACCCGGAAGAGCCGGCGGCTTTACAAATGGTCCTGAATTTGGCTGACGAAGTAGGCGCCGACATCGCGATCGGCACCGATCCCGATGCAGACCGCATCGGGATCGGGGTGCGCGACTTACAGGGTCGGATGGTCTTATTAAATGGAAACCAAACCAATACCGTATTGATATCATACCTGCTCGAACGCTGGCGGGAAAGCGGCCGGCTAAACGGCGCGCAATTCATATGCAGCACCCTGGTATCTTCCGACATCTTTTACAGCTTAGCGAGAGAATACGAAACCCGATTACAGGTGACGCTCACCGGATTTAAGTGGATCGGAAAGGCCATACGAGAAGCGGAAGGCAAGCTGGAATTCATCGGTGGTGGGGAAGAGAGCTTCGGCTTTATGGTCGGCGATTTCGTACGCGACAAAGATGCCATCGCCGCCACGCTGTTGGCCTGTGAAATCGCAGCGGTGGCCAAGGCCCAAGGCAGCTCTTTCTTCAGGGAGTTGTTGGTGCAATACGCGAAGTACGGGGTGTACCGAGATCGACAGATCTCGATCACCGAAAAGGGTGCACAAGGGGCAAAAAAGATCCAACGATGGATGCAGGACTTGCGGGAAAATCCATATAAGGCGTTGGGCGGCAGCCCCGTAACCCGAATTGCGGATTACCAGCGGGGAATCGATTACCGAGTAAGGGGAAAAACCCAAATTCCGCTCAGCGATATTCCGAGGTCCAACGTTTTGATCTACTATACGGAAACAGGCGACAAAGTGGCCGTAAGGCCCTCTGGCACGGAGCCCAAGATCAAATTTTATATCAGCGTAAAAAAACCCTTAGGCGGGGTAGAAAACTACCAAAAAACCAAAGCCGCACTGGACGAAAAAATAGACCGAATCGCAGCGGAGATGGGAATAGCAAAGGATTAAACCGACTGTAGGTCTAAGAATTTTTTATATACACCGCCCTGCTTTACCAGTGCTCGGTGCGTCCCCCGCTCAACGATTTTTCCCTCTTGCATCACCGCGATTAGCGCTGCTTTCTTTACGGTGGACAGCCGATGCGCAATGACGACTACCGTGCGGTTGGCCATCACTTTTTCCAGCGCATCCTGAACCAGGCGTTCACTCTCGGTATCCAGCGCCGAAGTGGCTTCGTCCAACAGCATGACCGGTGGGTTTTTCAATACGGCACGAGCGATGCTAATGCGCTGCTGTTGCCCCCCTGATAATTTGCTGCCCCCATCGCCGATAGGGGTCTGATACCCCTGTGGCAGGGCTTGGATGAAGTCGTGGGCATTGGCCACTCGAGCAGCTGCCTCCACCTCCGATTGCGTCGTGAAATCCTTTCCCATGGCGATATTGTCGTACACCGTATCGTTAAAGAGGATGGATTCCTGGGTAACCATGCCCATCAGTGCCCGGTAGTCGCTAAGCCTTAGATTTTTTATGTCCGCACCATCCAATAAAATCGCACCTTTTTGCACATCGTAAAAGCGCAACAACAAATTGGCCAATGTGGTCTTACCGCTTCCCGACTCGCCCACCAGCGCAATGGTCTTTCCCTTGGGAATGTCGAGTGAAATATCTCGTAAAACCCATTTTTCCGCATACCGAAAGCTCACATTTTGAAATTGAAAGCCGCTTTTAAAATGTGAAATCACTTTGGCGTCGGGTTTATCCTGTAAGGCAACTGGCGCACCGATAATTTCAAAAATGCGCTGTGCGGCAGCACTTCCCTTTTGTACATTCGAGTAGGCCTCCGTCATGCGCTTAGCGGGATCGATCAATTGGTAAAACAGCGCCAAATAGACCAAAAAAACCGATGGCCCCATGGAATCACCCTTGAGCATGAGCCGGCCGCCATACCAAAAAATGGCCACCATGGCTATGGAACCGATCAATTCGCCGAGGGGTGAAGCCAAATCCTTTTTGCGAAATACGCGATTGGCATATCTCATAAACCGCTTATTCGCCTCCTCAAAACGGGCGCTTACCCGAGCTTCTGCATGGAATACCTTGATGATCTTTAAACCGCTCAAGGTCTCTTCCATATAGGAGAGCAAGCTGCCCAGCGCAAGCTGGGTTTGTTTCGCATCCCTGCGTAAACTCTTAGCTATCCGAGAAATGACAAATCCAGCTACCGGAAGCGCAACCAGCGCAAAAAGGGTGAGTCTATAACTGATCGAGAGCAGGGCGATGAGGTTGCCCAAAAACATAAAAGGCGCGCGAATAAACTGGACCAGCGAGGACAGAATCGACCACTCGACTTCATTTACATCGGATGAAACACGGGAGAGCAAATCGCCCTTCCGCTTTTCGCTAAAGAAAGAGACCGGCAAAATCGCGATCTTGTGGTGCACCGCATTTCGAATACCACTTGAAACTCCATTTCGTATGGGCGTCAGAAAATATAAGGAGAGGTAGCGAAACAGGTTTTTTAGAAAAAAAGTGCCCACGAGCAATACGCTGGCCGCACCCAAGGCCCGAACCGCTCCATGCGCCTGTATGTACCGCGTTAAATAGTAGCGAAAAGAACCCTTTAAATAGGGTACAAAATCCACTGGGGAATCGGGAAACTGTGGCAAGGTGTGAGCCGCTTTTGTCTTATGTAAAATAATACCGAGCAACGGCTGCAAGGAGAGGAGGGAAACCACAGAAAAAACGGCGAATAAAACGGTAAAAACGGCGACGAGCCAGGAATAGCCCCGGTAGCCTTTCCAAATGATTCCCAATATGCGGTACAAGTAGCCCACCGACGCGCGAAAGGCGCAAAGTTAAGCATATCAGCAGAACCCGTACGCACTTTTAACCCGGGTCGTACAGCCGGCATTTTCTTCTGCGCTTTCGATTTAAGCCACTACCATCCGATAAGCGATAAAAAAAGGGTGGAAGACCGGGTTCGAACCGGCGACCTCTGGAACCACAATCCAGCGCTCTAACCCGCTGAGCTACGACCACCATTTAAAAAACTGGGGTGTAAATATAAGGATACCCTCGTTTTTACTAAGTTTTTATCTAAAAAGGAGTGCGAATGACAAGGCTACAACAGATTCCGAGGCCCTTGCAAAATCCTTGAAAAAGAGAAGCGTAAACCCAACAGCCCCCCCTTTGGCAAAAGGCTCATTTCCGCAACTGCAAAGTCCATATACAGCCTGCTTATTTTAAATCAAACAGGGATTCCACGCAGGGATAACGCGCCACCGTATACCCCTCAGCATATTTTACACCTGCAAAACGCCCCCAATTTCGAGCGCGAAACCCCAGCAATTCAAAGAAGTCTTTATGTGTAATCGGGCTTTCGGGTTCCTTGGAATCGGGATTGTAAAACTGCGAGGCATGCGCCCGAATCGATTCCAACTTAACTTCCATAAAGCCAGTGATATCCACTAAAAAATCAGGAGGAATATCCCTACCCTGGATGTAGTGATACACGCGCTTGGGTCGCCAGGCTTTTTGGGATCGGCCTTCACAGTCTGTAGCGATTTTCCACAAACCGGACAGAAAACAAGAATCAGAAGCCAACTCGCTCGCCTTTCCGTGATCGGGATGCCGATCTGCAATGGCGTTGAGGAGTACCACCTCGGGCCTGTATTTTCGGATGACGGGTATCAGCTTTCGCTGAAAGGCTGGAGAATTTTCCAAAAAAGCATCGGGCAATCCCAGGTTTTCACGAACGGAAACACCGAGGATCGCAGCAGCCTTTTGGGCCTCTTGAAGACGCACTTCAGGGGTTCCCCGAGTGCCCGACTCCCCTCGAGTCAAGTCCAAAATACCCACTCTTTTGCCCTTGGAAACTTCCTTGGCTAAGACACCCCCACAGCCCAATTCCACATCGTCGGGATGGGCACCCATAGCCAACACATCCAATTTCATCCCTCGATCCAATTTACAATGCGTTCATCATCGGGTTCGACGGCTGAAAAGTAAACGGCCGCCAGGGTGCCATCGGTATCGATCAAATATTTTTGAAAATTCCACTGCACCTGGGAGTCCATCATCCCGTTTTTGGATTTTTCAGTTAAAAAGCGGTAGACTTCATTCCGATTAGGTCCCTTGACGGAACTCTTTTGCATCATGGGAAAACGCACCCCAAAACGCGACGCACAAAATCGCTCGATCTCCGCATTGCTACCGGGTTCCTGATGGGCAAAATCATCAGACGGAAAGCCGATAACGACAAAGTTATCGCCTTTGTACCGCTCGTAGAGCTTTTCCAATTTTTCGTATTGGGTCGTAAACGCACACTTGGAAGCGGTATTGACAATGAGGATGCGCTTTCCCTTGAGCTTTGAAAAATCATACGGATCACCGTTGATATCGGTAAATGTAAGGTGGTATATGGTGGATTTTTTCCCTCGGTTCACCACATGGGTTTTATCGGTAGTCGTTCGCTTCTCGTGACATCCGACTAGGCTGCTCAGTAAAAAAAGGGCGACAAACCAATTGTTTGGCATTTTAATCACCGTCTTCATCTCTCTTCGTATTGGTAATTCCGGTGCCTAAGATACGCAATTGCGATTAATACACAAATCAGGCCAACAGAAATATACACCCAAATCGGAATGGGGACGGGATCGCCCTTGGCATACGAATGCAAGCCCGATAGGTAGTAATTGACGCCAAAATACGTCATAATTATGGCGCTGACGGCTAGCAGGCTGGCGGCATGAAAGGCAAATAAATTATTCAAACGGGGCATCAGGCGCATATGCAGGACAAAGGTGTAAACCATTACGCTGATCAGCGCCCAGGTCTCCTTGGGATCCCAACCCCAATAGCGCCCCCAGCTCTCGCTAGCCCACACACCGCCGAGAAAGGTACCCACCGTCAGCATAAACAAGCCGATGGTCAAGGTCATCTCGTTGATGTAGGAGAGCTCGGCAAGGGTGGTATCAAATGTCCGACCGGTGTTCGGATTGCGTATGGTGATCAGCACCAATGCGATTAGCCCCAAAAAAGCGCCTAGACCGAGGAATCCATAGCTACCTGTTATCACAGCTACGTGGATCATCAGCCAGTAGGATTTGAGCACCGGCTCGAGATCGGTCAGCTGCGGACTCATCAAATTACCGTATGCTACGCCCATGAGCATAACGGCCATAAGGGCGGCCGCAGCCAGGGCAAAGCGGTTGTCCCTACGGGCAAATATCAAACCGGAAAGCACAGCCACCGCAGCGATAAATACCGTAGCCTCGTACCCATTGCTCCAAGGTGGGTGTCCCGTGATATACCAACGCAAGGCCAAGCCGCCGATATGAAACAAAAAGCCGATAAAGATCAAAAGAGTCAACGCATGGAGGCAGCCCCTCAACCATCGCGCTGGCTTGAACAATGCAGCGAAAGATGAAATCAACAACAGTGTGCCCAGCAAGGCGTAGGCGATCATGAGCTCAAAAAAGATGCGCCACTGGGTGTAACGGATTTCCCATTTCACCCTTTCGGGTGAAGGCATCACAGCAGCACCGACCTTTTTTTGATAGTGATCGATCACCGATACGATCCGGTCGGCAGTCGTCCAATCACCCGTGCGCTTGGCTCGGGTGATGGCGTTGAAATAGGAGGGGATCAACCTTTTCTGCACCTGCGCATCTACCCCTTGAAAATCGGCCTTTTCATCGGTGAAACTGTACCAGCTGTGGTTTGAATCAGCGGGCTTGGGAAAAATTTTCAGATACCGCCCCTGAAATACAGCCCAAACGATGTTGACCCGCTCATCCACCCTGATGACCGCCTGATCGAACGCCGTTCGTTCAGCGGGTCGCTTCTCGTAGGCTTTTTGCACGTAATCGAGCAGGGTATAATCGGCGCGCGCATCAAAGAAAGCCAAAGGCGTGGCGTAATTGCCATGGGTTTTTAAACGGTGATCCAATTCCCGCTTCAAGGCGTCGGGGACATAAATGATCGGTATCAATTGCCAGGCCATGGGATTGTAATGCATGCCCAAAAAGACTTGATCCGGAGTCATATCAATGGTTCCCCCCCCCTGGGTTTCATACGAAAACGCGTTGTGTCGGTATACCTTTCTGAGGACGTCCGTAGCCAAGGTATGGATCGGCTGCATTCTGCCATCGGCGCGCTGCACGACTAGACGCCCGAATTCGGCCGCTTTTTCAGCATCGATGTATTGGGCTTGCACCAGGGAATCCCGATCTACATTCAAGTGGAAAGGCGGTACCCAAGCGCTGTCCGACCGTACGGTGTCTATAGGTGGATCGCCGGATTTGCTCGGCAGCTGTGCGAAAGCGCTCAGGCTCAAGAAGAATAGGATTGCGGTAGCCGCCCTTTTTCCGTCTATCTCCCTTAACTTTTCACGGAGATGCCAAAACCGACTCCCCTTGGAAAACAGGGTTAACAGCATGCCCAAAGCCATCAGTAAATAGCCGATATAAGAGATCCAGGTACCCCAAAAATCATGGTTGACCGACAGAATCGTGCCGGTCTCATCGGGAAAATAAGCGGCCTGAAAAAACCGATTTCCCCTGTGATCCAACACGTGGTTCATAAAGATGCGGTAATCGGTCTTTCTGCCCGGGTCGATAATCGTTATTTCACTCGCATAGGACGACGGGCTGTTGGACCCCGGGTATCGCTTCATCTGAAAATCGCGCAACGCGATGGAAAAGGGCAGTTCAATACTTTTGGAACCATAAGACAAATAGACATTTAAACCATCGATCGCGATCGGGGTTTCCGGGCTGACACGGCCACCTTTACCAAATAACTGGTGGTATTGGGTTTGACCCCCCGAATTAATCCGCAGCTGGAGCACATCTAAATCAGCCGCGTTTTCTCGCTTATCCCCGGCCTTTAAAACCACCTTAGCACGGGGAATGACCTCAGGGATGACAAAGCCGATCCCCTTGATCTGATACAGGGTGCGCAGGTGCAAATCGCTCAACTGATCTTTGCGAATCGTTCCCGTCTGCTGCGTAGCCATGATGCGATAGACACCATCAAAAGGCGTTTGGAGCTGTAAGGCATAGCGATGAGTAGAGATTTGAATGGCGCCCGGCACCTGCTTATCAAAGGCAAATACCAGTCCCGAAATGGATTGCACCCCCCCCCTTTTGATGTAGTGATCCCGCCGGCTCCCCCCTGCACTGACCACTATGTGGAGCAATTGGTCTCCGCCGGGCACATCGCGTACCACTTTTGCTACTGCGAGCGGAATGTAATCCATCAATTCAACCCGAACTGCTTTGTCTCGAAAGGGATAGACTTGAGAAAAGCGGTTGCTGCCCCAGGCGGAAAGCTGCATTTCCCTGTCCGGATAGCGGCGCTGCACCCGGTTGTCGTCGATGCGCGCCCGAAAATATACGCGGTCGGTAATAACCCGATTGCTCGACTCCCCCTCTTTGATAAACATCCGGCCCGCATAACCCGTCCAACGCGTAAGGGCTGCACCGAGCAGAATCACATAGAAAGCGAGATGAAAGAGCAATACCGGAAATTTGTCGCGCTGCCACAAGCGGTAACGCTTTATATTACCGGCAAAATTAAGCGCGAGCAAAAACAGAGCGAGCTCAAACCACGCAGCGTGGTACACCAGTGCTCGGGCAGTCATCGCGCCGTAGTCGTTCTCTATAAAAGTGGCTACCGCCATGGAGAGCGCCAAGAGGAGTAGCAAAAAGCCGGTAAACCGAGTGGAGAACAGCAAGCCACATATCTTTTTCATGCCCTGAATTAGCGGGCACAAAGGTAGGGGTTAGGCCGCAATTAAAATAAAGGCCGCACAAAGGATAAGACCCGAAAGAGATGGCGCAAACAAGAGGTAAATTCACAAGAGATGAGTCGGGCAAAATGCGAGTCGCACAAAAGATGGGACGGCCGATAAAAACCCGTAAAAGTCATACCTTAGCCCGCACTTCTCAATCGCTTACATCAGGTGTTAAAAACGATAAGCATCATCGGATTTGGAAATTTGGGCAGCCACCTACACCAAATGTTCGTCGAGAACGGTATCGCTCGAGTGGTTCAGATCATCGTCCACCGAGACCGGGATAGCCCAGTTGAAAGGGGATGTATGGTAAGTTGGGAAAAAGCCGAAAAGACCGATGTGTATTTTTTGGCTGTGCCAGACCAAAAAATTGCGGAAGTAGCCCATGCCATTCCCAACTCCAATGCCCTGGTCATTCACTCGAGCGGTGCCCTGCCGCTGGCGATTATTCCAAAACAAAAACGCGGGGTGCTGTATCCACTGCAGAGCTTTACCAAAGGCACAGAGACAAGCTACAACCGCATCCCTTTCTTTATAGAGGCTTCCGATGCTGACAGCGCGGCTTTCTTAGAAGAATTAACGGCACACATCGCCAGAAAAGGACAGTACCTCGCCAGCGCGCAAAGACTACGGTTACACCTGGCGGCCGTGCTGGGCAACAACTTTGTAAATCACCTACTCTACCTGAGCCAAAACGAGTTGGCCCATATCGGCATCGATTTTCACGCGCTTGCACCCCTTGTGGATACCACCCTGCAAAAAGCCTTTGCCATAGGACCCCAAGCCGCACAAACCGGACCGGCCATGCGCCGGGATCGGGAAACCATAAAAAAACACTTAGATCTGATGGGAGACAAAAAACTACGAGCCATTTACACAGCCATGACGCAATCCATAATAGAAGGACATGAAAGAGAATTATAGGGCGTTGTTAGAAGGCATCCGAGCCTTGATTTTTGACGTCGACGGCGTTATGACAGACAACCGAATCATCCTACTCCCCGACGGCAACCTGGTGCGAAGCGTGCACGCACGAGATGGCTATGCATTGCAGTTCGCTGTACAGCGGGGCATGCACATCGGAATCATCACCGGAGGTAGAAATGAAATGGTCAAAAAAAGGCTCCAGCGCCTAGGCATAACCGATATCTATATGAATGCGCAAAACAAAATAGAACCCTATGTAGACCTCTGTGGAAAGCACGAGCTAAAACCGGAACAAATCCTGTATATGGGAGACGACATACTGGATCGGGAGGTCATGCGGTCATCGGGTGTTGCTGCTTGTCCGGTCGATGCGGTAGCCGAGATAAAGGCCATTGCCGACTACATATCCCCGCTCAAGGGCGGGCACGGCTGCGTACGCGATATCGTCGAACAAACGCTAAAGGTAAAGGGCTTGTGGATATGAGTCAAAGCACAGGGGATTGCTGACCGATACAATTAAGAGCGATAGCCAAAGCGTACTTCAAAGTCTTGGAACCGGCTGAAATCGACTTTTACATCCGAAAACACCAGCCCTTTGACAAAAGGAATCCAAAAAATCAAGGGCTCCTTTTATACCGTTATGGGACTGCCGCTTCACAAACTATATAAAAATTTACAATTTTTTAAACCCCAAGGCTTAATGCGATAGAAAAATGTTTGATATGTATAAAAATATTATTACATTTGTACGGTGTATAAATATTTGTTGATTTTGAAAACTCTGCGGCTATTTTTAACCATCGGCTTGGCATGTGCCTGGCTCTACGCCTGTACATCGGAGGGCGGTCGAATGGCCACATCAGTTGAAGGATCTCCCTATGGAAAAGCCCATAGCATACAATTGACTAAAAATCCTTCAGATAAAGAATTGTGCAACGGTATCGCACAATTTTTTGAACGAGTGGCTCAAATTAAAACCAAAGGGGAGGAAGTGATCTTTTTCAGCATCTTTTGGGATAGCGAGAACCAACAGCTATCCATGGGAAATCTAACGGTTACCGATGATTTTTTTCCCCTATTTCTCGACGATGCCGAGATTGAAAATGCAATTGCTCAAGGCAACGGCCAATACACTGTGAGCTGTGCACACCACAAAAAAGCGAAAGAGCCGGACGGGGCTTCAGAGCAGGGAGGCGCGGATCAGGAAAAAGCCTCACAGGCAATAGAATCGGGGTACAAAGATTGGGAAGAGAGTTGTAGCGGCAAATGGTCGTGTGGCAGCCTAGTCGTGCGTTGCTTAAAGGAGAAGGGCTGCGCCACGGTATGTGAAACCGAGGTGCTCTACCTGCCGCTTGCCTATTTAAAAGGCTATCTCGCAGCGGCAAAAGAAGCGAATACCTAGTTTTTTAAACACGAGTACAATCGGCTGGTTTTTCCCATCGATTTCTGTCTGTATTTCATGCGGTTTTGTGCATTTTCAGCGCCGAAAATGGGGGTTATATGGAAAGTTTGGGGCGGTTTGTATCGCATCACTCGGTTCATCCAATTGTATTGCGCATCCCGATTAGCCTTCAGGCTTTTTTTAAGCCCGCTTAAATCGACGGTTTATTTACGCCCCCTAGCAGCCGCTCAAAAATAGCCACGCCATTTCCCTATCGGTATGCCCCTTTGACGGCACCCTTGCACTGGGGAGGAGATTGCGAGATTCGAAGAGAAAATGACGAGGACGGAAAAATCAAGGCAACTGATCTGCATCGTTTAACGCCCCCACCTCGACCTGATCTACCTGTACACCGGCCCTCGCTAAAAACTCGATACCGCCCACATCTTTATAGGATTGCAAGTACACCACCCTTTTGATACCGGCCTGGTGGATGAGTTTGCTACACTCCCGACAGGGGGCCAATGTAATGTACAAAGTAGCCCCTTCACAACTGTGCGTAGAGCCGGCGACTTTCAGTATCGCATTGGCCTCGGCGTGCAAGACATACCACTTGGTCAGGCCATCTTCATCCTCACAGCCATTCTCAAAGCCGCTGGGCGTACCGTTATAGCCATCTGAAATGATCATCCGATCCCGCACGATTAAAGCACCTACTCGCCTGCGCTTGCAATGGGAAAGCTTGGCCCACTCCAAAGCCATCCGCAAGTAGGCCTTATCATAAACCAACTGTTTCCTACTCATAGTCCCAGCCAATTTAATGCGTTTTACCTTCACCCCAGCGATTCCCCTTCCACAAACCCAAACATTTTTATCACATCGATTCACAATAGTCGACCCCCACCTTTGGCACAGCGGCTTTGAAAGGAGAGAAATACAGCTAAAACAATAGCATTTTGACGCATTTTTACAACCCATCTACTAATGGAATGGCGGCGATTTCTAACGAAAATGACCTTCAAGGCTCGTACAGCATCAGCTAATCCAACTTTTCAATAAGTAAAATCTATGGAAAAACACATCCCAAGTTTCAGTTAGTTTTTATATTTACAGTTGCAAAAATGCAAAATATGGATTTTTTAGGTCTGGATCCCAAAGCGCTTACAGCAGTAGCCAAAGAACTAAATAGACTCTTAGCCGATTACACATTGCATTACCAAAAAACAAAAAATTTTCACTGGAATATATCGGGTGCATCGTTTTTTGATCTGCATGAAAAATTTGAAGAAATGTATGTGGACGCCCGTGAAAAAATCGATGGGATAGCGGAACGCATCCTTACACTCGGTTTCCAACCCACGAGCAACCTGAGCGATTATCTAGCCCAATCCGCAATCAGCGAATCCCCAGCGGATTTAGCGGACAGAGAAATGGTGGTGGCCTTGCTGAGCGATTGCGGTAAAATCACAAAACAAATGCGAAGCGTAGTAGAAAGAGCTAGCGAAGCGGGCGATGAAGGAACGATCGATCAGATCGGCGGCTACATTGGAGAACTGGAAAAGACGAGCTGGATGCTCAACGCCTGGTTGGGAGACAGATCGGAAAACCTCAAAAGAGTAACGGAAAACAGCTCCCATAATGCACCGGCTTTGCAGTGGCAAAAATTGTTAGCGAAAGAGTTGACGCATTCGGACCTGTCCGCTCGTCCCTTGAAGTGCTTGCGGGAAGCTGGAATAAATACCGTGGGCGAGTTGGTCGCTCGGAATAAACCGGATTTGATTAAGCTGAAAAACTTCGGTAAAAAATCCTTGACCGAAGTGAACGGCTTTTTAGACCGGAAAGGCTTGCAGTTCGGTATGGATCTGACCCAGTATAAACGGGATGGTGGCCCATCCAAATAGGTGGGGTCGCAAAACGCGGAAAGAGATCCAATCACTTCTTAAAGTGGAATAGATTTTGATGCTTTCCATCATTAGAAATAAAATCTGTAATCTATAAGCGATAATTATGGGAACGAGCAAAAGGGGAATCTGGTCATTTTTAGTCGGTGCAGCTGCCGGTACGGCCGCCGGTTTTTGGCTGAACAGCGATAGCGGTAAAGACTGGAGAAAGGAAACCGCTAAGCGAGCCAAATCCAAGGGTGCAGATTTAAAAATGAAGGCGGATGAGGTCGTGGAAAGGGCCAGCGAACGCATCTACGAAACCGTCGACAAATTAAGGGATAAGGCCACAGAAACGATACGGGATTTAAAGGACAAATACCGAGATGAGTTGAAGGGGAAAAAGCACACCAGCCAGGAGGCCTTTGAAGCGGGCGTAAAAAAAGCAGACGAACGCTTGCGTGACGTAGAAGCGGAAGCCGACGAAAAGCAGGCTTAGAAACGATTCCCACTCGTCGCACGCCCCATGAATGTAAGACAATACACCAACCAGGTAATCGCCTATATCGCTGAAACGAGCGTTTACATCAAGCGGTACGCGGCCCATCGGCTCGCGCTGCTCAAGCTGGATGCGGCTGAAAAACTGATCAAACTATTTTCGATTGTCTCGCATGTGCTCATCGTTGGGTTTTTCGCGCTTTTGGCCTTTGTCTTTCTCTTTTTTTCGCTGGCCTTTTGGCTAAGCGATTTATTGGGATCAGATGGTTTGGGCTTTCTAGCGGTCGGACTGCTCGCCCTGCTGTTGGCACTTATCTCTTTGCGCAGCGGTGGAAAGTGGATTCAAGGTCGCATGGAAAGACTGATAACCGAATTGTTTTTCGAGGAGTCCGATGACGATGAAGCCTAGAATCAAAACCCTGTACGACATTCAAATCAGGCGCCGAGTACTCAAACGGCAGATCGAGATGACCGAGGCGCTCATAGGGGCGCAATGGCAGCAATTGGAATCAAAAACCTCGCCATCTCACATCGACTTGAACGCGGTACCCTATATAGCCAAAACGTTGGGCCTTATGGTCTTGGAAAAAGCCAATCGATTAAAGGGTAAACGGAAGTCTTCCCGACCCGACAGGCGTGAGCGCCTCGCGCTCATCTCGTCGCTTTTAATCGGCTTACTCACCCGGCGCCTGAGTCGATGAATCAGCAACCATTGTTTCTCTAAGCGCGAAGCCGAAGGTGCTGTAAACCGCAGTTCAAAACCAATCCGGATGCTCTTTCGCGGCTCGTCTATTTTAAATTACCCCCATTCAATCGATTTTCAAGTGATTCATTCCCAATTTGTAAGACTGGGTAAAGGCGCGTTTAACCCGAAGGTAGGCATCGGCATTTTCTACAAAATCAATGTTATCCACATCCAATACCAAAATCCTTATACCGATTTGCGACTTCAAAAATGCAAAATAACTCCGATTGATTTGATCCAAGTAAGCCGCATCGATCGACTGCTCATAAGGCCGGCCCCGTCTTCGGATATTTCGCTTCAAATTTTCGGTGGATCGATACAGGTAGACATACAGCTCAGGTCGAATCAAATCACTGCACAGGCGGTTGAATATCGTGCGATAGACGCCATACACTGCTTCAGGCAAGGTAACCCGTGCAAAAATTGAGGACTTCGTTATATCGTAATCGGAAACCGTAAGGGATTTAAGCGGATCGGGATGGGCAAGCTGCGCTTTCAGATGCTGGTATCGCTGCGCTAAAAAGGACATTTCGAGCGGCAGTGCATATTTGTCCGGCTGCTCATAAAACTTGGGTAAAAAAGGATTATCTGCAAATTGTTCCAGAATCAATTTAGCGTTGTATTCCGCTGCCAACAACTCAGCCAAAGTCGTTTTGCCGGAGCCAATATTACCCGCTATGGCTATATAACGATAAGGAATCCCCACTTATTTTTTTAAGCTTTGTCAAATCGGGTGTTCTCTTGAGCAGGCGTTGAATGGGGATTCCCCATTCCGGATCGATAAAATCCGGGGCGATTTCAGCTAGGGGTACCAAAACAAACCGACGCGCAGCGCGTTGCGGATGCGGTATCTGCAAGCCGCTGGCTCGCAAGCACCAGTCTTCAAAATAGATGATATCGATATCGATCACGCGATCGCCGTAACCGGTCATTTCGCTTCGCACCCTGCCCAAAGCCGATTCGACAGCCAAAATTTCTGTCATCAACACCTCAGCTGGAAAGGGTGTATCGAGCAAAACGGCTAGGTTGTAAAAGTTATGGTTCGATTCAAAACCCCAAGGCACCGTCTCATATACACTTGAGATTTCGATGATTTCACCGAGCCGATCTCGCATTTTTTGCAAGGCCTCCCCGAGAAAGCCCAACCGATCCCCCAAATTGCTACCCATAGACAATAAGCTGCGATATCGCTTCAAAACGACTATATTTATGCCCACAAAGGTACTTTTTCAAAACCGCTAAAAAAAATCGCAATGAAATCCTTTTTAAAGTACGTCTTAGCTACGGTCATCGGCGTTTTTATCGTCGCTATTTTTCTATGCTTCACTTTCTTCGCCGCGGTAATCGCGTTGAATACAAAGGTAGGAGAGACTCCTAAGGTCAGAGACAACAGCGTTTTGCGGCTCACATTGGACAAACCCATTCGGGATCGGGTTTCTATGGATTCCCCCTTTGGCAAAATAAATCCGTTCGGCAGAAGAGAGAGTTTGATCCGCATTTTACAGGCGATCCGATACGCGAAAAACGATGATAAAATCAAGGGTATTTCCATAGAGCCCGGCGCGACGGTGGCGGGTATCACACAATTGGGAGAGATCAGAAGAGCCATTGCAAACTTTGAGAAAAGTGGAAAATTTGTTCTCGCTTATTCGGATCGGTATAGCCAAGGGGGGTATTACGTAAGCACCGAAGCGGATTCCATTTACACCAGCCCATTGGGAACCGTCGACCTAAAAGGGCTATCTGCCTCGGTTGCCTACTTCAAAGACTTTGGCGATCGCTACGGGGTCCACTTTGAGGTGATTCGCCACGGCAAGTTTAAAGCAGCTGTGGAACCCTTCTTGCAAGACACCATGAGTGCGGCCAATCGCGAGCAACTCACCGCGCTATTGGGATCGATTTGGAAAAACACATCCAAGGATATCGCCCAATCACGTGGGTTGCGAGACGAAGCCGTACAGATCGCAACCGATAGCCTCTATGGGTTGTTTACCGATAAGGCCCAGCAGGTCCATTTAATCGACAAAGCGATCTACCGAGATGCGTATGAAGATATATTGCGAAATCGGCTCGGCCTCGAGCCAACGGAAAAGATCTCCTTTGTCTCACCAGAATCATACCGTCCAGCTGATCAGTCATCCCATACATCGGACGACCAAATCGCCGTGGTGTTTGCACAAGGTGAAATCGTTTACAACCGAGCGGAAAACGAAAACTTTATCGGACAGGTGACATTTCAAAAGACTTTTAAAGCACTGCGCGAAAACAAAAATGTCAAGGCTGTGGTGCTGCGCATCAACTCACCGGGTGGCAGCGCTTTGGCTTCGGAATTGATCTGGCGTGAAATCGCGTTGACCAAAAAGCGAAAACCAGTCGTCGTTTCCATGGGAGACTATGCGGCTTCAGGCGGGTACTATATCGCCTGTGGCGCAGACGAGATCTTTGCTGAGCCCAATACGATCACGGGCTCTATCGGTGTTTTCAGCATTTTACCAGACGCCAAAGCACTGGCGAGTCACCACGGTGTACAAACCGCAGTCGTGCAGACCAATGCCCATTCGCATCAATACGGCTTGACCACCGGTATATCCCAAAGTTTTAGGAAAATACTGCAAAAGTGCACCGCGAATTTTTACGATACCTTTATCAGCCGTGTGGCCGAAGGACGCGGTTTGCCAAAAGCTTATGTAGACTCCATCGCACAAGGGCGCGTATGGGCTGCTGGAGACGCCCTGCGGTTAAAATTAATCGATAGACTGGGCACCCTGGATGCAGCCATAGCAGCAGCGGCTGAAAGCGCAAATATATCGGATTACGAAGTAGTCGATTATCCCAAATACCGAGAACCGATCCTGAAATTACTCGATGAGCTCACCAAAGGAGTCGGCATCCAGGCCAAAGGCGAGCTGCTCCAAGCGGAGCTCGGAGCAGAAGGATATAAAGCGTATACACGGCTGAAGCGCTTGGGGACATATAAAGGCCCCATCGCCCTGTTGCCCTTTACATTACACTTCGATTGAACCCCAAGGGCAAAAAACAACCCCTTTTAAACTGCCACACACAGACGAGAACAAAACAGGGTTGGGGTTTCGCGACTGTCAAGTAAGGGGCAAAAACAAAAAATACTGCTGTGCTTTCAAACGACCCACCCACAGGTCACAAAAAGCCGGTTCACTTTTTAACCCCTGACCCAAAGGGACGAAACTACTCGCCTTTTTTCTAAACTACTACGAGCGAGCGAACACAGAAAATACTCCCTTTTAAATCGCTGTACACATACAAATACCAAAGAAAGCCCCTTTTTCTGCCAAATAGGGACAAGGCCTCGAAAATAACCCGCTTTTTCAAACCGCCATGCACATACAAATATCAAAAAAAGACCTCTTTTTCAGACGTTCCACAGGGACGAAAGCCCCGCCTATCGAACCACCACGCACGGGGAAACAGC
>JBAJNK010000070.1:0-10790 GCA_036881805.1 Flavobacteriales bacterium | reverse complement strand
TAATTATTTTGAAACGACAGTAGTGCATTTTATGAGTTAGTGATCATGAATAAACAAGACACCTTTGAAGATGGAAAACCACAAAGAAGGGAAATGTTTTGGGCACCAAAGAGGCAAAAAAACAGGAGATACATACCGAAGAAAGGAATTGAAGCGTCGAGAAGGAAGCTCTTTGTTAATGAAAAGTTGGATCACGCGTTGCCACAGAACGATTCGTTTGATGCGCTGGGTTGGAGACCGTTGGATTTATTTGCTGAAGAAGAGACGGTGTTCTCATAGAAGACAGATGCAGCACATAACGTTTAGAAGATATGTGTTAAAGTCATTGGCCGAAAAGAAGTTTTCCCATATGCTTGTCACGAAAGTTTCGTTTCTTCCCGATAATAATTGTTTGTTATTTGTCGGTGGCAAAGAATGGCAACCATTGCAATTACCAAGAGACACTGCCGAACTATTTGAAAGAAATTGTAAACAAACCTTCGAAAACGCTGTAGCAGAAGATGTTTTGTATAACATGCCTAATATAATGAGTGATTCGTTTTTTTGGCGAAATAATTGTAGCGATCGAAAAAGTTCAAGGGGTTTTTGCGATGAATGTAAGATAGTTACGGTTAAACCCGATTTTGAATAAACTATATTCACAATGTTGTTCCGTTTGAGTCTTTCATTTTCACGATTAATATGCAACGTCATGCGAAACGAAATTGGCGCGTGTTAAACAAAAATAAAACGCACATGTATGGGCTAATTCTTTATTACAGTGCTTGATAACATTACAGTGCTTGAACAAACAGTAACTCTGTTTTCTTTTCCACTTGATAAAAGCTTTACATCACAAGATTGTTCCTTTGCAAAGGGGAAAACTGACGAGTTCTTCTAAAAACTGAGATATGTTTTGATCCTGGAGATCACGTGTTTTTTATCCAAAAAATGGCAGATTCTTTTTTCACCATATCCGTTGTCTAACTCCCCGTAGAACTTTCCATTTTTGCACCAGAAAGCGCGGTCACCCCACAGTCTCTTAACTTCTCGAACGAAATCTTGATCGTCCTTCCATGTGTCTGCTTGGGGGCGGCTAAGGTCTTCCAAAGTCATCTCTCTTCTGCAATATGGACAGGTTGTTTTTTTTGACCGCGCCCTCTCTTGAGCTCGAATCCACTGCTTCAAACATGTTAAATGACAACTTTGAATGCAACACTTTGTCTTCAATTCAGCTTTCACTTGTTCGTCTAAGCAAATCACACATTCGCCGTCTTCCATTTTTTGACTTCTTCCAAAACAAACCCATATTTAAGAGGTTTTAGGAGGGGCAGGCTCCTATCGGCAGTTATTTGATTGGTCTATTTTTCAATCAATCCTTCTTATGTAACCTTTCAAAAGTATCTGCCAAAGCAATTGAATGAAGTCTTTGTTCGTTTTGTGTGGCCATACCCCGAACAACAAGTTTGTTAATGGTCGAAAGGAAAACGATCAATTTTTCTTACGATAGAGAAATTATGTCTTCTAGACAGACATCCGTACGCAAAGAGAAACGACGAAGTCTCCTAAAGCCTCGTGCCAACCCTAGAGAAACGCGAGTGGTATATTTGGAATTCGAAATATTATCAAGGAAGGGTGTTACACTGGACGAAGAATTAGAAATCCACCTCGAAAGGACTCAAGGCGTTACCAAGGATATCATTGTTATAGACTTTGAAAAAAACAAATTGTACTATTTCGCAAAGACGAAACTAGAAACCGAAGTGATGGCAAACATTAAACAGGACAATCCACGCTTGAAAACGATCAGACAAGCTATAACTCCAGAAAGCACGGAATTCAAGGTAAAAAGACTGGCCGATAAAATTTGCAATAGGCTTCTAAAACGAAACAAGCCACATTCTTGGGAAATTTTTCAAACAAAAGAACAATGAATCTATTGTGAACCTTTTATAAGCGATCAACCGCTGTTTGCAAACAATACTCTTAGAAGGTGTTGTTTATTTCATCGTTTTGTTATTTTATGTTGCTATCGGTTTGACATTTTTTAAAAAAACAAAACGTTTAAATGTGTGTTTGCGTTAAGATGTACGTATACTTTACATTAAAGTTGCATTCTGCCTGGCCGATATGTTGAAAACGTTATTACCACCTATAACAGATAAACAAAACAAAACAAAACCCTGTTCAAAAGACACCGCCTCACTTTTAATTTGTTTTACGCACAGCGCAAAAAACACTTGAACATGGATAGTTTGTGGGACCTTCTGCCGTCCGAGGTGTCGGACAAAATTTTGTTTTTAAAAGCTGTCGCCGAAAAACGTGACGTTATGTCAGAGCTTCTTCGGCGACAACGTTGCAGAGAATGTCAATCCATTACAATCAGAGAAAGGGCGTTTCATAGTATAACCTGGGATGGTCGTTTGTTCATCCATAGTTTAGCAAGGCAGTGTCCTGCTTGCTACCAATGGACGGACGACCCTCAGTTCTCTCTACCACCGCGCTACCTTTATATGGGATATTAGCGTTTACTTCGTTATATTCCCATAATAATTTTTTACAAGGGGACCTGCAGAAATGCTCGTCCCCGCTAAAAGAAAGTTAAATGTTTTCTTTTGAAAATCTAAATCTCTCTCTTTACAATCTCTCCGTCTCTCATACATAATCAATATACTCTCCGAACAAATCAGTTTAAGAACCTTCTCTTTTCAGTCTTTAATTTTCTCTTTTCTAGATTCCATTTCATTCCTTGCAAAGAATGAAATGAATCGTTCGAGGCAAATGTTCGCTTGCCTCAATCGGTTTGCTTTTTTCGTTAAAAACATTACCTAAATGGACAGGCTTTTTGTTTTCCTTTTTTGTTCTTATTATAATTAGTACAAAGATCTTTGTATCGCACGCGTTCCGTGTTTTTTTTTGCCATGGGAGACGGATTGCCTTCAGTCACTTTGGAAATTTTGGTTCATAGCTTTTTGGAAGAAAATCCCTTTAAAGATGTCGATTTCAAGTCGATATTTAGAAAAGATTCTATTGAAGTTTTTCCTGGTTTGAAGAAAAATTCTAACGAGATCTTCGTAGTTGATTTAACGAAAAGCCCTCAATGGCCGATTGATCAAAATCTAAAGTTCAAGTTTCGCAGTTCTCTGTTTAAGGACCCTAATCAGAGAAAATTTAAGTTATTGTTTTTCTCAGGATGCCAGGAGGATGTTCAAGACTTTATTCACTTTTTTGCAAGCAAGTCTAAATTTGTCGTTGACATAAGCGAGCATCCAAGTTGCCCGGAAAAGATTTTGTTACCTAATGTTGAAAAATTTCTTGACGATTTCGTCATGGCAGAATGGTTGATAGGCGACTTGTTTGATTTATTGGAATATCACACTAAGAACATGTTAGATTTCTGCAACTGCGAAAACGTCTCGGAATGGCTTCTCTCTCTGAATGCGCAAATCAGTTGTAAGTCTGGGGAGGATTTGGCAACGCCATATCTGCCACGTGCCCGTAAAATCTTTGGACGCTACGTCCATCAAATGAGGTGTTTCCCAGGTAACCATGGAAGTTTAGATAAGATCAAAGGTAAGTATTTTTTTTTAGTTCTTTTTTTAACTAGGCTATTGTACAGCAATGGAACTGAGCGTGAAACGTATTTTTAAAAATGAAAATAAGATCGTTTCGGATGAGTTTACAGAAATTGCGTTTTCAAATGGTGTTCAGCCGTATCATTTTAGTAAGGAAGGGGTATTTTATCGAAGATTTTTTAACTTTGATTTAGAAGATTTTTGTTTCATCGTGGACGAAGCCGACTGCGAACAGAACAATTTTTATAATGATGTCAAGTTCTTAGCATTTTTTACTCCATTCTGGAAAAAATGTCCAAATCAAAACGATTGGACAATATCCATGTTGCTGCGCGCGGTTCTGTGCAAACCAGGATTTGTTTTGAAAGGCCGAGCTCTGAGCTCTCGGATGCAAGCAGTTGACATTTTGAGTTTTGACACCAATGGCACTCTATCCGTCAAACCACATTCTCTTTGTCACAAACAGAGTGTTAGCATGGCGGGTAAAAGTGTTGGATTTGACGAGAGTTTATGCATTGAGCTTGTCGATTTATTACAAAGACGCGAATCGTTTCTGCAATCAGGCCTCGGTATCGGAACATACGTTCTGCACTCGGATTTAAAAAAACAACTTAACGAAAACCAAAAATCCTTAGCCGTATCGTTTCGAAAGAGCATTTTAAAAGAATCTCGGTTGATGGCAAGAAGTTTACAGTATTTTGCCGAAAAGAAGTTCTATTGCTGTGCTTGTTTACAAGAAATGTTTAGCAGTGAATACGACTTTTCCCGGGCTGGCGATAAGAGAGAAATGAATAATTGGGTTTTATGTGAAAAGTGCATTCCAGGTGAGAAGTACAGAATAAAATATTTTTAAAAATAAAATATTTTTTAATTGAAATATATTTTTTTTATTACAGCTAAAATCTCCAGAGAACAACAAGGCAAAGAAGATGCAAAATGCAGTCCACCCCACGAATTGGAAAACAATGCCAATGATCAGAAATGCGTTAACATGGAAGCAGCGGAAATAAATGTCCTGGTAAGTGACAAAGTGGTTTTATTTTAAAGAATGAGTTTAAATTTTTTCATAGCTTTATGTGGCATTCAGTCGATGATTTGAAGTTGGGACTAATGTTTAGATTAGGGCTAGCAAAGACCATATCAAGCATTGTTTTGGTTGACAATTATTAAAAGCGTAAAATTACCACGATTTTGGTCCCCCCCCCAAAAAAAAATGCACAAGAAAAGTGTAGAGTAAATTTACTGTAAAGCGTAAATAAAAATTAGCATATAGATTAAACGTTTTTGGAATGTACTGTACGTGTTTTGGCGGTGAACGTTTGTACAAACATTCCCACGCCTTTATTTCATTTTGTAGCCAGGTAAACAGGCGTTGGATTACCATAATTATAAAAGATAATCCAGATGTATTGTACCTTGTTTTGGCGGTGTACGTTTGTACACGTCTTTTATTCGATCTTGTCGCGGCATTTTTTCGGGTCTCAAAGGCATTGGATTAGCATATTTATTAAACAGATAATCCTGATGTATTGTACCTTTTATTCTGGTGGTAAATGTTTGTACGTGCACGAACAAGTATTTATTTCATCTTGCCGACACTGTTGGGTAAACAGTTGTTGGATTACTTTCGCAACCTTCTGGTTGCTCGTGGGAAAAATTTTGGTCTCCATTCAAAATCACCCCGTGTGGTCTTTGAGCTGTTGAAACTATTGTTCTTATTTTTGTTTTTTTGTTTTTTTAAAGGAAATGCCTTTACAACAGCGCTTCCTTTGGGAACGAGAACAAATATATGGTGGTTACCACGGACAATAAATGCACGTGTCAGAGTTTCGCAATACACGAGCAAACAACTTATAAAATACACGGTCGTTGCATGCCAAATCACCTTTGCTAACAACTGTCGAAAAAGATGTCGCGTAAAAACAGATCTGCCAAGACTCCAAAATACGTTGACGACATGGCAGATGCCAGCGATGATGGGAACTCAAACGATGAATTACAAGAGATTAAAAAGGTAGAACTTGTAGAGCTTGATGCAACTCTGCGAGGCGAAGCGATCGACGATAGTTGCCACGAAGACTTCGCCGCCAGAGAAAAGTACAATTCCGAGCGCCAAAATCGCATCTCTTCTGAAGTAAAAGAGGCAGAATTAGAAGTCCAGAGAATGCGTAATAACAAACGGAAGAAAGTCGATGTCGACCTGACTGCCAACGAACCGGAAAAAACCATTCACGTGAAATCCCGTGATTCCGCGGATTTTAAAAGTTTGCTGCAGGAAGAACGACGCAAAGCAGAACAGTTAAAAGATGCCGATTTCCTGGACGCCTTATTTCGATGTCCTCTATGTTTTAATCCGATGGCCAGCAAGACGAATGATGACGGGAAAACTGGTTGGTGGTGTCCGTCGAAATGCCTTCTTCCCTGGACTGCTGACGAGAAGAAACCAGCCCTCTATGCCGAATTGAGAGTGCGCGTTCTTGAAGACTTTCAGAACCCAAATCCTGTTCCATACTGTGAAATCCACGACGAACCTTGCAAATTGGAAGTGGTGAACAAGGAAAAATGCAAAGACGAACGCTTGGCTAACAAGTTGTTTTTTACCTGCGCACGAAAGAATGACGAAGGGCGTTGCAGTTTTGTGAAGTCTGCAGAATTCCATGGCGAGAAGGGTGAGGCGTTTGCGCTCATGTTCAACAATCGTAAACGCAAAATTGAAAGGATGGAAGCCGTCAACGTTCAAGCGGCAAATTTTGCCTATGAGGCTGCATTAAAGAGAGCCCGAGCAGAAATTTTGAAGGGCAACGAACTGTGAAAAATGAACAATCATTTGAACTGTGTTAAAGTTTTACGAAGAGGCGTGAACCTGTGAGTTCTTAACTTAAAACGTGTCGTTTTCAGTGTAAAACAGTGTCTTAAGTTTTTTCATTATTCATATTTTTACATTGCGTGTTAATTTTTCGACAGTTGTTATTTTGAAGATTGATTTTTAAACGCGTGAACGCTTAAAATGTATGGTTTTCAGTGAAAAACAGTGTTTTAGGCAGTTTTTTTAAAAAGTACATTGATTTTAGAGTTTTGAATTTTTTTCCTAAGCTTTCTTCTCGTCTTCAGTAAAAAGACAGAGGTACTGTCAAGTTTTTTATTATTCAATATTAAAATTACAAGCGTGTTAAAGCTTTGTCGTCTTCAGTGAAAGACAGAAGCGTTTTTTTCATTGTCATTTTAAAAGCGTGAATGCATAAAATGTATGGTTTTCAATGAAAAACAGTGTTTAAGGCTTTTTTAAAAAAGTACATTGATTTTGAATTTTTTCCGAAGCTTTCTTCTGGTCTTCAGTGAAAAGACAGAGGCATTGCAAGTTTTTTTGTCTGTAAGTTTTTATTGTTCAATATTAAAGTTACAAGCGTGTTTTCAAAATTACATGTGTTTGTGTCGTTGTTTTATTTGCAGAGTAAAACGTGGGGAGGTTTTTCCCTAGACTGTTTTCTACAAAACTCGGTGTAAGTTAATTCATCAATTTCCTTGCGTTCATATCGCTTAAACATATCCCAGCGCTTAGTTCCCACAACCACGAGATATTGAAGGAATAACTTGTAGTACTTTTTATCTTTAATAAGGCGATCTTGTAGAAAGTTAACGAAATCATTGAAATCTTTTATGTTGAGACGGTGTATTTTTATATCGGGGTCTTCAACAAGCAATTTGTATCCCATGAAACAAGGAAAAAGTACTTCATGTTGTTTGTGATTCGGTTTGCTAAATATCTGATCCAAGCAATATGATTTTGGCGGTTTTAGATAATCTACAACAGCCTGTTTCAAAACCTGCTCTCGTTCTGTGGCAAGTTTGTCTTCCCTGGCACGTTTGAGGGCATTGCTCCTTCGAATGGCGCTGATAGTTGATATATCGTGCACATCAGGGAAATTTGCCATGGCGGAATTTAGCGGTAAGACGCAGTTAAAAATCGCGGACTCTAATTCGTCAATCGCACCTCTGTAATTTTCTAAGGAAAGTAAGACGGCATGTACCTTATTTCTAAATGTTTGCATGTGTTTGTCCACTTCCCTTCCCTGCAATCCAGTTTCGCCGGTAAACGGAGTAAAATACATGTCTAAAAGAATGTTTCTAACTTCTGTAGAATGCTTGTTGCTTGCGTTTGTTAACTGTTCAATAAGAGTTTTGTCTTTGCAATTATCCTCTTTACGGACTGGCTTTTTCACAGAGAAGTTGGATTCGTCGCTGGAACTTTTAGCTGGAGTGGGTATGCCAGCATTTGTCGGGCCATTAGAAAGAAACGTTACTATTTCCTCGCAACCACCAATCGCACTCGGCAGAAAAGCTGTGTTGTCAAAGCTCAAAGGATAATTTTGTGCGGGCTGTGTCGGGGTTACGACAGGGACAGGCGGTGCAATAACTGCCGTCGAAGATCCGCTGGTATTGTTATTCGACGATGAAGACGTACTGGCGTTGTAATTAGCGTTTCTGGTCTTTCTAGCAGACTTCTTTGGTTGCACGGCTGGGTTGAGCGGCGTAAGAGGAGTTAAAATGGCGTCTTCAATGTGATTAAATACATTCGCTGGTTCTTTGTTGAATTCGCTTTGAATGGCCTCTTCGTTGCACGCAATGTCGCAAACGAGATCATCTAGGTTGAAATTTTGTAGAGTGAAATTGTCCGAAGGTACGGCGTAAGAAATGGTTTCCATTTTCCCCCTTGTAAACTAGTTCGATTCGTTTTAACAAAATGTTGTAATACGTGTAAAGGAATCGTTGATGCGAAAAAAATCTCTCATCTATGCAAATTTAGTTCAACCGCCAGAAGACAAAAGATTTGAAGATGGCGCGTAAGCCGTTAACAAAAAGAAAATTAACAATAGCCTTGAATAATAAATAGGTCAAGCCCTGACCCTTTTTATGATGACCAATTACGACCCTCAAGTTGATCTCATGAAATCTGAGATTACAGACGCACGATAACTTTTTAAACTTCTTTTAATTTATCCATATAAGCGTGATTTTTTTTTGTTTGTTTGTGTGTGCGTTTTTTTTAACTTCATTCGCATGTGTCGGCGTGCTTTGAACTGATTCTGTCTTATCAATTATTTGATTCGAAAGAGTTTTAGGTAATAAGGTATAAACTTTAAATCTGCCAGGTTTGAACTTAATTCGGCAAATGCAGCAACGAATCATCAGTTGCTTTTCTTATTCGATTGACGCAGATAAATGTAATTAATAAAAGTATGCATTACTAACTGACACGGTCCGTTGCATTTTCGCAGCGACTCTTTTCGCATATATTAATTTGACACGTGCTTCAATGTCCACTTAAAGTCATAGAGTGTTAAAAGTTTGAAACGTTTTCTGATCAAACCAGTTTCCAATCAGAGCGGATTTTCTACTTCTAGCGCTTTGTGTAACAAATTATGGTTTCTAACTACAGGTAAGCATCCGAGATTATATCTCTGTCATCGAGGTCCGTTTTTCTTTAAAAAATATATTTGCGTTTGTCCGCGCGCCTTCGCTGATGTCAATTCTTGTTGTGTAATTGTGTTCCAATTTTAGAGTCTGACCATGGGCGATAGGTCGATGGAAAGGATATTGGAAGACGTGGATCTGTTTAGACGATTTTCTGAAGATTCCGCGCATTTCACGGAGTGGCGAAGCGATGATGATAACGAAGATTTTGATTTTGAACTGTTTTGGGGCAGTGACTACGATACGGTTGACAGAATGGTCAATGTCGAAATTCCAATGTTGTTGTCCAATGTCGAATGTGAAACTTCCTTGGAAATCGGCTGCGCAGGTGAAGGAGGAGCGGATTTGTGCCCAGCAGAAGTTCTAGATATCTGTAAGCGACTTTCTGAGGCGTTTCAAAATGACAGTTCTGTCCCGATTTCCTCAGAAAATCAAATTGGCGGAATTGACGAAGAGAATAGAGATCATCAAGACTCCTCTACAATTGCTACTCCAGCTGCTAGACGTAGTAGAAGCACTTTTACGGTCTCGCCGCCAGCCAATTCCTTCGTTACAGACCAATTACCGTATTTCGATGACATGGTAGGTGAATACGTGACATTGCAAAGTCACGCAACGTTCGAGAACAAAAGATTTGGCGTGACGGGAAGGAGATATGCGTTGATTGTAGACGAAAGACCGGAACCGCAAGAACGGTTACAAGCGTTTGTTCATCTCATAACAGATCTGGAACAGATGATGAGAAGGAATATGGAACTGAACGATTACGTCCAGTTAAGGTTTAGAAGTAATAATCTAAATAATCCTTTTATTTGCCCAGTAGTTAGATTAGCACAATTTGACGCCAGAGTTTGCATTGAAATGTTTGAAAACATAATTCAGTCTAATCTAGTCGTAGATGTTGGCGATGGTTCTTTTTCTGTAGACGTATATCACGTACGCTTGCCTAGAGGCGGGGGGTTGACTAGAAATCAACGCAGCCTTCAAGAATTTGGGAAGACTGTAGATAAGCTATTGAAAAACAAAAGGTCAATACTTAAGGTTCCCGAGAAACCTTTCCATCCGCACTGTGCCGTGGTGGCGCTCATGGCGGCCAAGATTAGGGCTTTGCAACAAAGGAGGAATATGGCAGGCGATTATCTTAAGACCACGTCAAAACGTCACGTTTATGCCGTCAAAAAGGAAGCCAGGGAAATTTTAGAAGCGTGCAAATTGCCTTTCGACAGAGCTTTAGATTTAAAAGATTTTAAGGAATTGTGTAAACACAGTCATTTTTGCGATCACCCAGTGGTGATTTTTTCAAGGGAACATCACAATTCGGTCATCTTTAGGGCTAACGAAAGGAAATCGGGAAAACCTCTGTATTTGTATCACCACAGCGAGCATTTTGACGTGTTGACAAGCGTTCCCGCGCTTTTCAACAAGTCGGGTTATTTCTGCCCCAGTTGTAATAAATTCGATCTCCGAAAGATACACAAATGTCACGAAGATCTCTGTAGGCAATGTAGGTCTTACTGTGGAACTAAAAATGGTCTCGGCTGTGCCGTTACATCCATCACTTGCGAAGATTGTCGAAGATCTTTTTTTTCGCTCTCTTGTTATCGCGCGCATAAGACCGCCCGAGCGTCTCCTCTTTGGATTCAACCCACGTGCGAACGCCTCTACGCCTGTCGAACTTGTGCCAGAGATCTGAAGAAAGATAGAAGCGGCCAAGAAACCAATAAAAATGCTGGTAATGGTAAGCTGCATGAGTGTTGGAAAAGT
>JBAJNK010000069.1:0-5103 GCA_036881805.1 Flavobacteriales bacterium | reverse complement strand
GAGGCCGAACTGTTTGGGAGGTTCTTGACTTTTACACTTTATATATAAAGTACAGGACGGCCCATGGCTGTTATTCAATTTTTTCAAGTATTTTCTTATAAGAGTTGTACGAATAATGGTAAAGCAGGGTAGTGTCAAATATCTTTCGCACTTTTGGTCTCGGTCTCAACTCTGTTACCTGTTAGGCCACGTGTTCTCTTTCGATCTCCATCTCTTTCAAGAGATCCATATTCAAATATTTTTTAAATCCCCATTTGGTACCTGCAATGTGCCTTAACCTTGCGCCGACCAACATTATTGCAGATTTCCCATCCGGGAATGCACCAACGCCCCTTGTACGCCTAAGGATTTCTTTCATAATCTGCTTAAAAGGATTGTTTGTCCTGATACGTCGCCAATAATCATAATAGGTTAATGTCCCAGCTATTCCTTTTTCAACAACGGATGCAGCAATTCGAAGTTTTTTCTTATTCAACTTACTGATAATGGCATCCGCTTTATCCTGGGCAGCTTGTTTATCCTCGGATGCGTGGATGGCTTTCAGCATCCGGGATACTTCATTCATTTTGCCTCTGGGAACTGCGCTGAAAACATTGCGATAAAAATGCACAATGCATCTTTGCCACTTGGCATTCGGATAGAAATCACCGATGGATTCAACAAGGCCAAGACAGGCATCTGAAATAATGAGATCAACGCCATTGAGACCTCTTTGCTTGAGATGTTTTAAGAAACCCGACCATCCTGATTTATCTTCTTTGTGTCCTTCCTGAACTCCAAGCACTTGGCGGTACCCATCTTCCGATACGGATACTGCGACCAGCACAGAGACATTGCGGACCTCATCAGCCCAGGTCCTTTTTAAAATAATTCCATCCAGGTATACGTATGGATGGTTCCCTTCAATGGGGCGGTTACGCCAATCCTCTATGTGTTCGTATATCTTTTTATTCAGATTACTGACCGTACCAGGGCTTACTCTTGTTCCCCATAAGGCCTGGGTGATATCTTCGACCCTTCTCACAGATACGCCGGCAAGATACATTTCTATCATGGCTTCTTCAACCGATGATTCCCGGCGTTGGTATCGCTCAATGATGGCGGTTTCGAATTTTTGTTGCCGCAGCTTAGGCATGTTCAATTTCACTTCACCAGCTTTGGTATGCAGTCTTCTCTGATAATAACCCGCTCTGGTATTTTTCCTGGCGTCGGTCCTTTCATAACGCCCAGCATTGCAGAACTGATCTGCCTCTGCATCCAGCATTTTGTTGAGGGTTTCTTCAACTGTCCCGCGAACCAATTCTCCAAGGTGGTCTTGAATTTTTGATTCATCTATTTTGATGACTTTGCCCATGGATGATGTATAATCTTTAGCCAAGATGGTCTCCTTTCTTGATTAAAAGTTTTTTTTGGCGATTAAACAATTAACCGAATTGAGACCATCTTTTCAATTTTTAAATGTGCGAAAGATATTTGACACTACTAGATTGCCGAAGGAAGTAATGGCAGACCCCATATACCCTGTTGCTCGGTTCACCAGAAAAACCTTTATGGCCTCTCCAGGGCGGATATTGTCATAGAGGATGCCCGGGGTCATGCCGGCAGTATTTGTGACAGCGATAAAAGCTACGGGCTTGATACTCTATACCCCATCGTCCCGGATTTATTTCTTGGAAACGTGAACAATGGATTTTTTGTGTCGTATTCAAGATTTTTGTTGCCGGTTGGGTTAAAATAATAGGTAAATTCGATTGTACCAAATGAATCTTCTCCAAGACCTATTCTAAAATCGCCTTTTATTTTGCCATATCTTGCATTGATAATTTTACCCTCCTTATCAACTATTGTTCTGATCCTGAATATGTAATTTTTATTTTTATCAAAAGTTTTTTTGAATCGACCATTCTTTTTCAATGAAAAACCTTCAATGCGACTTTGGTATCCGGTTTCCGGTGCTTTATAAGGCCAGATATATCCGCTGCGTCTATTAGAGTCATCCGGGTAGTATTCCTGAATGCCGTCTTTTTCATTAGGAAAAGTCAGGCTATATGAAATTTGCCAATTGTCATGGTATGGCTTTGCGTTTATATCACTTAATTTAAAATAAAATAAAAAATCATTTGTAACACCTTTTCCATAGGGTGTTACCCAATCGCCTCTTTCTAAGTCATACCCTACAGGTTGTTCCAGTATAGGTATGTCTATATGATCTGTACCTTTTGCATACATTTGGATGGGATTTCTGATGTCTTTTAATACAACAGTATCGATCCTGTCCCAGGGTTCCCATCTATTAAAAAAAATCTTCCCCCCCCTTTTAAGCCCTTCGCAGGAAGCCCCTCCAGAGGTATAATATCCTTCTTTTCTTACAGTGATACCGCAAACCCCAATCGTTTTACCTGTTGCAGAAAAAATGCCATTCTTATCTGTTTCTCCTCTCACAATATTACTTTTTGCATTGCGATAAAAATTAGCAAAAGAATATGCACCCACTATTGGACGCCCTTTAGTATCTACAACTCGTACGGTTAATTTAGCTGTTGGTAAACCACCAAAGCAATTAACTGAACATAAAATGATAAATAGTATAATAAATGTTTTCAAACACATTTTTTCTCCTTTATTTACTTTCACTTACTACTTTATTATAAAATTTATAAGTATGCTGATAAGACAGGTCTTTATAATCACTGTGCCACCATTCTTTGACACCATTCGTAATAATTCTTTCATCCGGCCATGAATCTGTATTTGTCATCAACTTAAGAGACATATCAATGTTTTTCTTTTCAAGTATATTATCATTGGGATTCGCCCCCATAGGCAAAGTAGTCGCAGGAAACGCCTCAGCAAGCAACCAGTCCCTGACAGCCACCTCTTCTGCTTCAAGTTTAGTATAATAATTTTTAAGATCTGGAACATCTTTAACCTTTTTAGTAACAAAATCACTGCCCGTATTAGGATCAAATAATTCCGGGGGATTTGCCGTAAAAAAGGGTTTGGTCTTTAATATATCACCATTATTAACGTCTATTATTTCTTCTTTTGCTTCTATGGGGGTGTATTTTCTATAAGTTTTCATCGGGCCTGTCATAAGTAATTTAGACCATCCGGAGCCGGTATTCAGATCAAAATTATACCCCCACCCTGCATATGGACTTGAGGCGCCTCCAATGTTAACGAGTTGCTTACGCCCCTTGTACTTCTCCTGTTTTACAAAAGCATACACACCTAAATTTAAACCCGCGTCATCAAATATCAAATTGTCACCAGGATATTCACGCAGGACCTCTTCTGTTGATGAAAAAAAATTGTACACATTGGTTGTGACAACTTTATCAAGCCTGTTTCTCCAGGTTAATTTTTTTCTGTTATCATTCTCGTCAAACAAAGTATGCCATTCACTTGAAAACAGCTTATTCAGGCTTGCATCATATTCAATATAGTCGTTCCATTCGTTACCCGCATGCATTGTTTTTTTTAATTCAGCCGAACCATAAGCCTCAAGAACGACCGCTGCGTCAATTGCAAAATAATTGTCCGCCTTCAAGCCGTAGTCCTGGATTGCCACTCCTGTAACCATATTACCAAGACTGTGGGCAGCGACCGTCTTTTTTTTGGCCGGCAGACCATTTACAAAATCGGCAAATGGTTTTGCAAAATTAAAGGCACTCACAACTGCCTGATGATAGTGGGAGTAAAGAAAGGAAAGGCTTCCGGGCGGATCGCCATACCAGCTTACACCATAAAAATTCCCGTTATAGCCGGAGTGAAATAATCGTTTGAAAACTTCGGCAAATGTGGCTGTGGCTGCATCTCCATCCACATCATACCCGTGAATAAAAACAAGTGTATCTTCATTATCAACCATACAAGGCGGTTTTTTGGTTTGGGATGGTGAAAGATCTTCCCTGCCGCCTGAGCCGCCACCGATATTCCTGAAATTTTTATGGGCAAACATGTCAGTGACCCCGCATATCTCAAGGGGAAATTCATAAGTAATGATGATTTCCTTGTTGCTCTTTTTTATGATGTCAAGAACCAATGGCTTTTCTGTTAGTTTTCTTCCTTCAAAAAGAAATACATTGCTCTCATTCTTTTTAATCTTCTCAAGATCCTCATCTCTCAATATATATGCCGGCAGAAAGGCTGAACTGGCATTACCAACGAGGAACGAATTGATTTCTTTAAATTTTTCAGCAACACTCATTTTTGTCAAATAGGCACCGGACATATCATCTTCAGAGGCAGCATTGTATTTAAGCCCTGTATTCCTTACCATTCCCAATGCTGTTTCTTTTTGGGAAAGGCGATAGGTGTAATCTGATGCCGGCAACATATTAAGCGCCGCTTTTAAATCAAAATACAATGGAAAAAAGTCCACCAAATCCCTGATCCCGCTGACTTTAAGATCTGCATTATCTTTGTTCTGCCCCGGCATATCAACACCACTGCCACCAATGCCGTCTTTGCCGGCGGACTTGTCATTGTCATCATTTATCCAGAACCGCCATTTTGGCTGGGAACTTATCAGGTTCCGGTCAGTCATGTCTATTTGCCCGTCTCTGTTGTAATCCGGCACAAATTGCACATTACAAATGGCATACTCCCATAAAACATTGGCCTCATCACCGTTCTGATAGAGTCTGAGGGCCAGATAGTCTTCAGGCTTGATTTCAACATTGTTCAGATACTGAAAAACAGGGGTGTCATTCTCGTTGAGAGAGACCAGTATCTGCTGGTCCCCAACGCCAAGCACCAATTCCCGGTCCGGCCCGAACCCGGACAGGGCATTGTTCTCATCGGAAAGCAATTTATAGACCAAATCCAGGTCGGATAAAACGGGAAGAGCAGCGCCTGCTGTATCCTCCAACAGGTCAATGATTTCAGTTTTTCCGGTATCCTGGTTTTCATACGCGTATTCCACTTTCTCCAGATCAAACAGCGAGAACTGCATCTCGGGCCGGAACACCCATTGGTGCTTTGGTTCATGGATGGAAGGGGAATTTTCCTTATCGTACAGGGGCACCATAAAGGGTACGAAATGCCTGGGCCGGTATTCCAGTAAATCCCCTGCAGTCCCTCCGCCCAGGGAAGAAAAGT
>JBAJNK010000068.1:0-16335 GCA_036881805.1 Flavobacteriales bacterium | reverse complement strand
TATCCCAATCATCATCGCGCACGCAGCTTGCGATAAGCATTATCCACCCCAATAAGAGGCACCACTGGCCGATGGCAGAAAACGCGCGCTTTGGCATTTCTTAAGTATTGGGATTGACAACGGCTAAGTTATAAAAAATATTATATAAAAGCAAAAATCAATCGGTGGGTATTTTTGCTAAGTTGAAAAGAAAAATGGAAGCTTGAACAGCACATTGCAGAAAATCAAAGGGATATATTACGCAAAAAACTGTGGTTATTTTCCCATTTTTACAACCTGAGAATCTAATGGGTTCAAAAAGATGTTTTGTTTCTCTTCGCCTCGGACGATTTGTTTTTCGGATTATCATTTTCGCTGCTAAAAAACACAGAAAAATACGAGTCGGGTATACCCATCACAACCACCTGTAAATCTAGGGTTATTGCGACGATGGCATCTAGTGTCCATCCGATTCGCCTTCCTGCAAGGGTACGGTTTGGGGCACGAAATCTTCGTCGTAACCGGGCTTGCTGTAGTCGTATGCCCAGCGGTGCACTTCGGGTATGGCACCCGGCCAATTGCCGTGCATATGCGCCACCGGGGTAGTCCACTCGAGTGTGTTGGCGCGCCAGGGATTTTGGGAAGCGCGGGCACCGAAGAAAATGCTGTACACGAAGTTTCCGATAAAAATGAGCTGTGCTGCAGCACCGACGATGGCAAAAATCGTGATCAAGTGGTTGATGCTCGCCAGGTCGTCAAACATGGGAAAGGCTTCGTTGGAATAGTAACGCCGGGGCAGGCCGGCCAAGCCCAAAAAGTGCATGGGATAAAATACGCCATACGCACATACAAAGGTGATCCAAAAGTGCGCGTAACCGGCCCCCTTGTGCATCATCCGACCGAACAGTTTTGGAAACCAGTGGTAGATGCCGGCAAACATACCGAAGATGGCCGAAAGCCCCATCACGATGTGGAAGTGGGCTATGACGAAATAGGTATCGTGCACATTGATATCCAAGGCGTCGTCACCGAGGATGATGCCCGTCAAACCACCGGCGATAAAGGTGGATACCAAGCCGATGGAAAACAGCATAGCGGGAGACAACCGCAAATTGCCCTTCCAAAGGGTGGTGATATAATTGAATGCCTTTACCGCAGAGGGGATGGCGATGAGCAGTGTGGTAAAGGTAAATACAGAGCCCAGAAAGGGATTCATGCCCGATACGAACATGTGGTGCCCCCATACGATAAAGGACAGGGACCCAATGGCCAAGATGGAGAGGATCATGGCGCGGTATCCGAATATGGGCTTGCGCGAGTGGGTCGAGATGATTTCAGAGGTAATGCCCAAAGCGGGTAAGATCACGATATAGACTTCTGGATGACCCAAAAACCAAAACAAGTGCTCGAACAAAATAGGGGAGCCACCGCTGTGGTTCAATACTTCCCCCCCTATGTAAATATCGGAGAGGTAAAACGAAGTGCCCAAGGCCCGGTCAAAGAGCAGCAGCAGCACAGCGGCGAGCAATACGGGAAAGGAGCATATACCGAGGACAGCCGTTACGAGAAACGCCCATATGGTCAAGGGCAAGCGCGTCATAGACATCCCTTTGGTGCGCAGGTTGATGATGGTAACGACGTAGTTCAAGGCGCCGATGAGCTGCGAGGCCACAAACAGCGCCATCGATGCGATCCACAAGGTCATCCCCGCGCCAGAACCCAAAATCGCTTGGGGTAGGGCACTGAGGGGCGGATATATGGTCCAGCCTGCAGCCGCAGGCCCGGTCTCTACAAACAGGGAGATAAGCATGATGACACTGGAAATGAAGAACAGCTGATACGAAATCATATTCATAAAGCCGGAAGCCATATCCCTAGCGCCTATCTGATAGGGGATCAACAAGTTGCTAAAGGTGCCACTCAAGCCGGCCGTCAGCACAAAAAATACCATGATCGTGCCGTGTATGGTGACCAGGGCCAGATAAATGTTCGGATCCATCACCCCATCGGGCGCCCAGCGATCGCCGAGGAAAAAGTGTAAGAAGGCATTGGATTGCTCCGGCCAGGCGAGCTCGATGCGAAACAACACGGACATCAAGACCCCAAAGCAGCCCATGACGATACCGGTGATCAAGAACTGCCTCGCGATCATCTTGTGATCCTGGCTAAAGACGTATCGGGTTATGAAATTATCCTTGTGAACTGCATGTGCTCCCATCGCTTCCCTCGATTAAATTTTAACACCTATATCTGCCTCCTATAAATCTTTAAATTCCTTCTGTTGGGCTAACCAGGCTGCAAAATCAGCCGGCTCCTGAACTGCGATTTTCGCCTGCATATTGTAATGGCCACTGCCACAAATCTTGTTGCACAACAAGAGGTAATCGAAATCCCAGGACTCCACATCTTCGCCCTTTGCCCGACGCCTGGCGATGGCTTCGTTTACACTGCTCACCTTATGCCTAACGCCCTTTAACTGCCTAAATTCCGCTGTGGTGTAGGCCGGTGTAAAGCTGAATTGCGTAACCATGCCGGGCACGCAGTTCATCTGGACGCGAAAGTGCGGCATATAAGCGGAGTGTATCACGTCTTGCGACCTAAATGTAAACAAAATTTTTCTCCCTTTGGGCATGTGGAGCTCCTTGGTTAGGATATCGTCTCTGCCTCGGGAATCATTGGGGTCGATGCCCACTATATTTGTGCCGCCGACAAAACGCACGTTTGCATCTCCCAATTGGTTATCCCTTCCCGCATAGCGAAACGTCCAATTGAATTGTTGGCCGTAGACCTCGATGCGCAAAGGGTCACCCTTTGCCTTGTCGGCGGGATACATGATGTCTTTCCACACCAGCAGACCATAGAGGATGATGCCCGCCAATGCGATGGCGGGGATGCTGGTCCAGACGATCTCGAGCCTGTCGTTGTGCGGATAATAAAACGCCCTTTTGGCTTTTACACCCCTGTATCTAAAGGTGAAATAAAAGAGCAGGGGCTGGGTGATGAAAAATACGATGAAGATCAAAGTCAGGGTGACGTGCATCAACGTATCGACTTGGCGCCCATGCACAGCGGCCGGCTCGGGGAGTAAGATATCGCGCCAGGCGAGTAGGCTCCATATCACGGCGATCAGCAATCCGATTCCAAAGAGCAACATAAGGGTGCCCTGGCGGTTGTTGTCCCGCTCGGTGGGAATGGCGGAGGGGCGTTCTCCACCCCTTACACTACCTCTGAGTCGCACCAGGTTGATCAGCTGTCCAATCGCAACGACAGCGAGCAACAACACGATGGCAATTAAAATCCGGGTCATCTGTGAAATACCTTTTGCAGTTGCAGCCTCCAAACGCTTTTATCCATATCGATACGCCTCGCTCTCCTTCCAATAGGGGTTCCCCCTTGCCGACAAGGAGACTTTCGTCAGTGCCGTAAAGCTGACAAAGATGAACAAGCCGAGGAATCCCAACCAGCTTCCCCATTCGACCACGCCCATATGCCAGTTTTTGCCGACGACCTCGGGCGCGATCAGTACGTATGACTCTATGGCATGGCCGATGATGACGGATATGCCGGTAAATACGACTAGAAATGGGATCCGCTTAAAGTCGCTGTTCATCAAAACCAAGGTAGGGACTACGAGGTTTAAGACCAATATGGCGAAGTAGGGTATCCGATAGTCACGCCAGCGCGATAAAAAGTAGGTCACCTCTTCGGGTATGTCGGCATACCAATAGAGCATGTATTGGGCAAACCAGAGGTAGCCCCACAACAAGCTGAAAGCAAATATGTATTTGGCCAAATCGTGGATGTGGCTGTCGTTCACGTCGGGCATATAGCCCTTTGATTTCAAGTAGATCGTCGCGATGGCTAAGGCGGAAACCGCCGTGGGGAAGACGACGCCCAATATATACCAACCGAACAGGGTGCTGAACCAATGCGGATTGATCGACATAATCCAATCCCATGCCATGGTAGTCGAGGTGATGGCGTAACAGATCAGAAAGAGGACCGCACGGGTCTTATAACGCTTGAACAGGGCCCAGTTTTTGGACTCGTCTACCGCGAGTCCCGCCTTTTGCATCCACACGAGCATAGCCGTCCAACCGCCTACGTAAACCACGGATCGGAGCAGGAAAAAAGGCGTGTTTAAATATCCGCTTTTGGCAGCGATAACCGCATCGTAATGGGGGGCGGTGGGGTCGGTTATCCCGCTGGCCATCCAATGGTATAAGTGGTTGAGGTGGCCTGCGCTGCAAAACAACACGATCAGGATGATCGCACCCCCCACGGGGACAAACCACGAGATGGCTTCCATCACGCGTAAGAGCACGACAGACCAACCCACCTCTGCGGCGATCTGTACGGCGTAGAAAAACAGCACGGCCAGGGCGACTGCGGTAAAGAAAAAAGCGCTGTACAACACGGCTGCCCAGGGCCGGTTTTGCATTTGATGCCAGGCATGCTGCAGCTGTGCTTCATCGTAGTGCACCCCTGCACCCGATTCGGGCTGGCCCGCGCTGCGCTGGGTGAGAATCCTTTGTACCGCTGCCACATCTCTTGGGGTAGATAGGAATCCATAGGTGATGGAAAGCACACCGATCCCCATTAAAAGGATGGCAAACAAACGCAATTTCGCAGAGAGTTGATACATGGTATATGGATTGACGCTATGTCACTTCTGGTCTTTCAATGTCATCACGTATTGCGCCACCTGCCAACGCTCTGTATCGGTTAGCTGCGAAGCGTGAGACCCCATTATGTTCTTGCCATACACGATGACGTGGTAGACGGTGCCTAGGGTTATATCTCTGTCTTTGTAATCGGGTACGCCGGGTATCTTTCCGGTCTTTGACAATTGCCCTTGGCCGTCGCCTTTGTCGCCGTGACAGATGGCGCAGTAAATGCCGAACAAATACTTGCCACGCCTCAGATTTGGATCGGTGGCCGCTACGGGTGACTCGAGATTTCGCGACTCTTCGTAGCCCTGATTCGTATTGGGCAAATGGTAAGGCGTATGGCCACGTGGCACGGTTCCCGGAACCGGCTCCAAAGCAGCCATGCTATCGCTGTAGTACCGGTTAACCGCATCGGGTTCATAGGGAACCGCCGGGTACATATTGGGCATATACTGAATATTGGGATCGCGCTTATCCGTCCAACAAGCCGTCGCCAACAGCGCCCATACCCCGCTTAAAAAAATAATGTTCCGTCTCGATAACATAGCTCAGGCTTCAGGGTGTTTCAAATGGATCGCCACGGCGCCCGTCTCTTTCAGCAGGGCGATCACCTTGGGTTTATCCGCATCGCGCACCGAGATCTCCATCACGAACCGATCGTCCGTAGTCGCCGGATGCGGATTGGCTGCACGAGCGCCCGGGTACATGGCGTTTCGAACCAGGAAAGTAACCACCATCAAATGCGCCGAGAAAAAAACGGTTAGTTCAAATAGGATGGGCACGAAGGCGGGCATATTTTCACCCCAGGTAAAGCTGGGTTTACCGCCGATGTCTTGCGGCCAGTCATATACCATCATATACCAGGTCATCCAGATGGCAAAACCCAGGCCCAGTAAGCCATAGAGAAAAGCGGTTACGGCGAGCCGGGTCTCCGGCAATCCCAAAGCCTTGTCGAGCCCGTGTATGGGGAAAGGGGCGTACACCTCATCGATGGTGATTCCTTCCCGACGCATGCGCGCAACCGCCCCTAGGAGCAGATCGTCATCCGCGTACACGCCGTATAGGGTTTTATCGCTGCGCATCTGTATCCCTTCTTTTTTTATAGTTTTCGCCTGAGGATTTCAAAATCGTCTTCAACTCCGCTTGTGCAATCACGGGAAAGTTTTTGCTGTAGAGCAAAAAGAGGACAAAGAAAAAGCCGATCGTCCCCAAAAATACACCGATATCGACAAAAGTCGGGGAAAACATGCTCCAGGAAGCAGGCAGGTAACCCTTGGAGAGATCGACGACGATAATGGTAAAGCGCTCGAACCACATGCCGATATTGATGACGATTGAAATGACAAATGTCCACACAAAATTCCGACGTATCGATCGAATCCACAAGAGTTGCGGTATGAGTATGTTGCACGAGATTAAAGACCAGAACGCCCACCAATAGGGGCCGGTTGCCGCACCCCAGGAGAGGTAGGTATAATCTTCAAAGGGGCTTCCGCTATACCAGGCGATAAAAAATTCGGTGATATAGGCCACGGCTACAATACCGCCTGTCAACAGGATGACGCGATTCATATAATCGATGTGCAAACGGGTGATATAGTCCTCGAGTCGCAATACCTTGCGCACGACGCTCAGCAGGGTTTGCACCATGGCAAATCCCGAGAAAATGGCACCCGCCACGAAGTAGGGCGGAAAGATGGTGCTGTGCCAGCCCTTGACCACCGAGGTAGAGAAGTCGAAGGATACGATGGTATGTACCGAGAATACCAAGGGGGTGGCCAAGCCAGCCAAGACGAGCGACAGTTCTTCAAAACGCTGCCAGTGCTTGGCACGCCCAGTCCAACCGAAACTGAGCACGGCATAGATCTTTCGCAGTGCCGGGCGGGTCACCTTATCGCGAATCATCGCAAAGTCGGGGATCAAACCCATATACCAAAAGACTAAGGAAACGGAGAAGTAGGTGGAAATGGCAAACACGTCCCAGAGCAAGGGGGAGTTGAAGTTCACCCAGAGCGATCCAAAGTTATTCGGTATGGGAAACACCCAATAGGCGAGCCAAGGGCGTCCCATATGGATGATGGGAAACAGCGCAGCCTGCATGACGGCAAAGATCGTCATCGCCTCTGCCGAGCGGTTGATCGACATGCGCCACTTTTGGCGAAACAGCAAGAGCACGGCTGAGATGAGCGTACCAGCATGACCGATACCCACCCACCACACGAAGTTGGTAATGTCCCAGGCCCAACCGATGGTCTTGTTCAGTCCCCATACGCCGATGCCCGTACCAATCGTATAGAGTATGCAACCCAAACCCCAGAGGGACAATGCCAGGGATATGCCAAAGGCGATCCACCAGGATCGCGCAGCCGGCCCCGCAACCGATTTAACGATATCCGCAGAGATCTGCCGATAGGTCTTATCCCCCAAAACCAAGGGTTCTCTATAGGGTGATTCGTAGTGACTCGACATGCTTTTCCTTTGGTTAGCCTACTCTATTTTATTTCTCACCTTTAAGTTGTAAAACACATTGGGCTGCGTGCCCACTGCTTCGAGCAAGTAGTATTTTCGTTTGTTTTTCTCCGCGTCGTGCAACTGGTGCACCTCGCTGTTTTCATCGTCGATATCGCCGAATACCAGTGCGCCTGTGGCACAAGCGGTTGCACAGGCCGTAGAGAGGTCTGCATCGCGCAGCGGTCGTTTTTCCCTTTTGGCTTTGAGTATGGATGCTTGTGTCATTTGGATGCACATAGAACACTTTTCCATCACACCACGGGAGCGAACCACCACATCGGGATTTAAAACCATGCGTCCCAGATCGTTGTTCATATGGAAATCAAAAGCATCGTTCTCGGCGTATCGGAACCAATTGAACCGGCGCACCTTATAGGGACAGTTATTCGCACAGTAACGCGTACCCACGCAGCGGTTGTATATCATCTGGTTTTGTCCCTGGACACCGTGTGAGGTAGCCGCTACGGGGCAAACCGTTTCACAAGGGGCGTGGTTGCAGTGTTGACACATGACCGGCTGAAAGACGACTTCGGGGTTTTCTTCCGGCTGTTCCAAAGCGCGAAAAAAGGCGCGTCCCTCAGATCGGCCTTCCGCTTCGGCTTTCTCATAGGACATGTCGCTGGCGTAGTATCGATCGATGCGCAACCAGTGCATATCGCGAAAGCGGCGCACCTCGTCTTTTCCCACTACAGGCACGTTGTTCTCGGCGTGACACGCGACCACACAAGCGCCGCAACCGGTGCAAGCGTTCAAGTCGATAGACAGGTTGAACCAAGGCCCTAGGGAGCGATCGCGGGCTGCCCACATATCGACTTTAGAAACCGGCTGTTTCCCGTCAATCGTAAGGAGTTTTTCAGATGGGTTGTACCGGCTCTTATCGGATTTTCCCCGGTTATATATCTGGGCTGTGGTTTCCTTTACGATGGACTCACCGCGCCCCATCATCGTATCGTACAGCTGGGTAAGGGCAAAGCCATGGGCGCCATCCGCCTTTTCAATCTGCACTTCGGTCTGAATGGCATCCCGATCGACATACAGCTGAAAGGCATTGACGCCGATGGGATTTCCATTGATCAAGGCCGTCTTTCCCGCTTTTTCTCGGCCATAGCCAAAGGCCAGGCCGACGCTTCCATAAGTCTGACCGGCTGTGATCAGTACGGGCACATTTTTTACAGTCCGGCCTTTTACGCTTAGGTTTACGCGATCGCCGTTTAGGGCGCCCTTGGAATCGCGCCAGTTTTTCAATCCCAATTCATCGGCCTGCACCTTGGAAATCGTCAGATAATTGTCCCAGGTCGCACGGGTCAACGGATCGGGAAATTCCTGTAACCAGGGATTGTCGGCTTGCGCACCGGCTCCCATTCCAATCTCGCTGTAAAGCTGCAATTCAATTTTGCCGGTTTTTGCATAGCGGTTTTCCGCTCGGGTCAAGGCGGGGGACAGGTCTATGTCGGCTGGTGAGACCGGGTGCAGCTCGTCGCGCCGCTCGTAATAGCCCGCGCGCAGTGCGGAAAACCAGGTGGAATCGCCTTTTAAAATGTTTTCCGTCCAGTTTTTCTTTAACAAGTCGTGAAATGTCAGCTTGCACTCGGTCACCGGTGGGATATAGGTCGCCGTGGAATCGTTGGCCAAGGCCGCATCCACGCCTTCTAACACACCGCCCATCCATGCGATCAGGCTGTCTTCCATCTGGCGAGACTGAAATAGGGGTCGTATCGTCGGTTGCTGAAGGGTGTAGATTCCGATTTTCGGTTTGGCATCGCCCCAGCGCTCCATGGCGTGATGCGAAATGGCATTGACATGGGCCAACGAGGCGGTCTCGTCTCGTCTTCTATCGAAGGAGACAAAGGTCTTCACATTTTTAAGGGCTGCGACAAAGGCGCTGCTATCGGGGGCGTCGTAAACCGGATTTACACGATGCGATAGCAATACCCCAACCCGTCCGTCCTTCATATCGGAAATCAGCCCTTTTACCGGGGCATCGGTCACCGCTTTCAAGTATACCGGCGCTTCGGGTCGATAGGCTCGGCTCCGCAACTTTCGGTTCACCGCATCGACGAGCAATTGCACATCCCCATCGTTAGTGCCGGAAACCAACAAACCGGCGGGGCCTGCCTTTTTTAAGGCTTCAATCGCGGCTCGGATGCGCGGATCGCGGGTTTGTTGTCCCCAGGCGATGGCGCGGTACATCTGCGCGACGGCCTGGGCTTGTTCACTGGGCTTGATCGGTATGCGATAATCGGCATTGGCGCCGGTGAGCGATAAGTTGGACTCCAGTTGAAAATGACGGCTCATCGCCTGGTTTGGGTTGCGGCGCAGGGCGTAATCGCGACTGTGGTCACCGCCAAACCAATCGCCGAGGAAATCGGCGGCTACCGATACGATGACATCGGCTTTTGTAAAGTCGTATCCGGGCAGCGCGGTCTGGCCGTAGACCGCCTGATACGCCGCTACCGCACCGCTGTTGGATATGGGATTGTAGGCCACCCACTCGGCGCTGGGGTATTTTTGTTTGAACTGTTTCCACAACAGCGAAAAGGTGGGGCTGATCACCGGTGCGGTGAGCAATACGATTTTCTGGCCCGCAGCAGTTGCTGCATCCAAATCCCGCCTTACCCTTTTGTCCACCTGTGCCCAGGTAGCTGCTCGCCCCGCTATCAGGGGTTCCTTCAAGCAATCTATATCATAGAGCGATAACAGCGAGGCCTGCACACGGGTGTTGGGATAGGCGTAATGCCCACTCGATGTATTGGGTTGCAGCTTGATCGGACGTCCCTCTCTCGTCTTGACCAAAACGCTTGAGAAGTCGTGTCCGTCGTAAACGGTAGAGGCGTAGTAATCGGCCACACCCGGATTCAATTCATCGGGTTTGACCACATAGGGGATGGCATTGACCACCGGCCCTTCACAGGCTGCCAGCGTGGCAGCAGCTGTACTAAAGCCGGCCCATTTCAAGAAATCGCGACGGGAGGCCTGGGCATCGTAAGCCTTTCCATCCCCGTTCAAAAATGGGTCTATGGGAATCGCTGTTGGGAACTCCCTAGTTTCGATCGCCTCTGAATCGGGGTCCGAAGTCAGGTCGCCAAATCCCTTCCAGTATTTCTTAGCTGAAGCCATCTCTTTGTTTTTCCTTTCTCAATAGTGACACCGCCCACACTCCAAGCCGCCCATCATCGCCTCGGTCACCTTTTCAACCCCGTATTTCGCCGCCAACTGCGCGTGGATTTTCTCATAGTACGGATTGCCCTTCATCTGTACCGCAGTCGCGCGGTGGCAATCTATGCACCACCCCATCGTCAGCTTACTGTATTGGTACACCGTATCCATCGTCTCTACCGGGCCGTGACAGGTCTGACAAGCGATCTGTCCCACCACCACGTGTTGGGCGTGATTGAAATAAACAAAATCGGGTAAATTGTGAATCTTAACCCATTTTATGGGCTTGGGTTTGTAATCGGGTATGTAAGCCTGTCGATCCGGATCCCAGCCTACAGCCTTATAGATTTTTGCGATTTCTCGGGTTCCGGTCTTTGGCCCTTCGGCGATGTAGCGATGGCAGTTCATGCAAACGTTGGCCGAAGGAATCCCAGCTGTCTTGCTGTGCTTGGCGCTGGAGTGGCAATACTGGCAGTCGATTTTGTTCTCCCCGGCGTGAATCTCGTGGGAGAACGCGATGGGCTGAATGGGTTCATAGCCCGTATTGACATCGATAGCGATCAGATATACCCAGGCGCCATACATGGCGACTACAAAAAAGAGGAGGCCGAAAAACACAAAACCCGGGGTATATTTCTCAAAGAATTCGACAAAGCTAAGCCTTTTTTGAACCGCTCTTTGCTTTTCCAATTCGCGCAGTCGGCCTTCGTACTTCATCCCATAAACCATCTTTAACACTTTGGTCAATAAGATGATGATAAGCAGGAGTAAGGCTGTGATGGTGAGCAAAATCAAATTGAAAGCATTGGCGGATATACCCGTATTGGGCGCCGACGCACCAGAAGTCGCAGTGGCACTAACTGCTGCAGGCTGTGCTGCAGGCTGCGATGTATAGGCGATTATATCGTCGATCTGCTGATCCGAAAGCTGGGAGAAGGCCGTCATAATCTGGCCCTTGTATTCCTCGAAAATGGCGCGGGCATCTCGATCACCCGAGTCGCGCAACGCGGCGTTGTTGCGGATCCACTCGTGAAGCCAATCACGGTTTCGCTGCTGTGCGATGTTGCGCAGCGGCGGGCCGATCAGCTTTCGGTCGAGTCTGTGACAGGAAGCACAGTTGGCGGTAAAGAGCTTTTTTCCAGCAGCTGGATCCGCCGCTTCCTGTGCGTGTAAGCCCTGAACGGAGAGCATTGCAAAGGTGAATAAGACGAAGGCAAACCGACTGCAGTACGCTGTGTATATCTCTCCCATAAATCGCAACTGCGCTAATATACCCGGTCAATAAGGGGGTAAATTCGAGTGCAAAAGTAAAGCAAGGCATTTCATCTATCTAAATTTTAGCCCGCAATTGTCTCGGAAAAAAGTCAATTTAAATCAGTTCTAAATAATATTGGTTTGCATTGGAAAATATGGATAACTTTGCAGCCCGTAATTCAGTAATCCGTGAGTCGGTATTTTTTTTTGATCGCACCCTTAGCGGCAGCATGCCCAATTTTTGGTCAAGGCAGCTTGCACGTGATTCAATCCAAAGCAATCGCCCAGGCCATCCAATTGCGCGAATCGCGTTACCAGAGACAGGGGCAAGAGATCATCAGCGGCTACCGGATCCAATTATACAATGGCAAAAGCAAAGGGAAGGCGTTAAAGACCCAAGCGCGTTTTGAGCGCGCGCACCCCGACACGCCGGTTGAGATCAGGTATGAAACGCCCGAATGGAAAACGCTGGCTGGCTATTACGCTTCGCGTGATAAAGCCCAGATTAAGGGTGATGCGTTACGCCCTGCTTTTCCGCAACTCATCGTAAGGCTTGATGCGTTTATCCGCATTAAGCTATACAAAAGGGATTAGATGCGGTTTGATCATACGGCATGACCCACCCATTCGCCGTGGCGTCAAGGGGCATTCGAGCGCCTACCGCCTTTTTAAAATGCCACGTAAACAGGAGAACAAAAAATACATCCCCTTTCAAACCGACACAATAAGGACAGAAACCCAAAAAAGTCCCTATGTCAGGGCGTGGTTTAGTGAGTTCGATGATGCTTCAAGCCTTTATTTATAAGAGATAGCCCGTTTATGGCGTTTATATACTACAGTTCATGATAAAAGACGCGTGCGTACTGTCTTGAAATGACGATTAACCTACGATTAAATGGCGGTTTTATGGGTTTTCGTCTTTGTTTGGACGAATATCCTTATTCGCCTGTATCACCTGTAATAACTGTCTTACCGCGCATTTTTACGCTTACTCAATTTGATGGAATTCGTTTTACCCCCTGTAGCCGTACGCTTTGATTGGGTTTCTGCGTGTCAAAAGTTGGGGCTTATTCTCGTATTCCGCTGCGTATGGTGACTTAGAAAAGTGAGACGCGCCCACTTTGCTTCCACTCCCTTGGGCCGGGTCTGAAAGTCGGGTTTTTATTTTCCCCCTTTGTAGCGGCTTGAAAAATCGGGCTTACACCTGTCTTCGTGTCAGGTCTGAAAGGGTCTTTTTGCTCCGCTGTGATCTGAAAATCGGGCTTTGCGCGGTGGGACTTATCTTTTGATTTCGTCCCTGTCGGATCGGTGATTTGAAATGGCGCATCGATACGCTCGTCTTTGGCCTTTTGAGCGCTGGATTTTTGTACAGGCCTGGAGTCTTGTCCTTTACATTTGTCCCCGTCGTTCAATTGGAAAGGGGCTCGTTCTTTCGATACGCATCAGATGTGCGCGATTTGAAAGGGAGACTGGTCTTTTTATTTCTCTTGTGGGCTTTAGTTTAAAAGTCGGTCTTACCGCTTGCTCCTATTTGGTCGATCTAAAGAGTTAGGCGCTTCTTTCCCCTATGGGCCAATCTGAAAAGGCGGGTCTTTGTCTTTTGTTCTCGGCTGCGGATTGGGAAGGGCGTTTATCTTTTGTATTTAGCGCTGCACGCTGGTTTAAAGGTTGGTGTATTTTTTTGTTCGATGGCTTGAAAAGGGGATTCCTTTCCTTTGGGCAGCTACGAAAAGCCTCTTTTGTATCGGTAGCGATACCGCCACTTGAAATGCAGTCGCTATCTCCTGAGAACCGTTGAACGAGAAGCGCCCGTCTTTTGTCTTGTCCTGTATGAGGTGATCCAAACCTCGAGATTTTTTGTGTCTCCTGTGCACAGCCGCTTAAAGCGGGGCTTATCCTTTCTCGGGGCGCTGCTGCAGACAGACTTGTTTTTTTATCCTTAGGTTCAGGGCATCCGGCTTTTACAAGGTCTTTTTCAGCCAGTTAAAAAATTGGCGTTGCCAAACCAGCGCATTTTGCGGGTGCAACACCCAGTGATTTTCATCGGGGAGGTACAAGAGCTCGCTTTGAATACCCAGCAATTGCGCCGCTTGAAAAGCCGCTAATCCCTGCCCGATGGGTACGCGGTAGTCCCGCCCCCCTTGCACGATTAAGATGGGCGTATGCCACTGGGCCACGCGTGTAATCGGGTTGAATTCGCGATAGGCCCTTTGTGCAGCTCGGTTTTTCCCATCCCAATAGGGACCGCCCAGGTCGTGATTCACAAAAAACAATTCGTCTGTGGTGCCGTACATGCTTCGGGTATCGAAAACGCCGTCGTGCGCGATAAAGGTTTTAAAGCGATTGTTGTGAATCCCGGCGAGGTAAAATACCGAATAGCCACCGTAACTCGCGCCAACTGCGCCCAAGCGATCTGCATCCACATAGGGTTCTGCAGCGAGCGCATCGATAGCGGATAGGTAGTCCTGCATGTTTTGCCCGCCCCAATCCGTGCTGATCTGTTCATTCCACTGTACGCCATGGCCTGGCATACCCCTGCGATTGGGCGCCACCACGATATATCCCTGTGAGGCCATCAATTGGAAGTTCCATCGAAAGGAATAAAATTGCGATAGGGCAGCTTGCGGCCCCCCTTGGCAATACAATAAGGTGGGGTACTTCTCATGTGGATTAAAATGGGGGGGCAACACGACCCAAACCAACATTCTTTTGTCGTCGATCGTGGTCACATAGCGCTTCTCTACGGTGGGCAAATCCAGTTTGGCATACAAATCGTCATTGACATGGGTTAATTGTTTGAAATCCCTTTGCGCAAAGCGATAGGCGTAAATTTCGGTGGCGTGATTCATATCTTCCCGCGTCACGATAAGGCCGTCTGGGGTCTCGGCCACCATTCCGGTCACGTTAAACCGACCTGCCAAAATTTGTTTGACTACAGGGCGCTTTCTCGACCTGCCCGGGTAGTTCACCTGAAACAACTGCTCGGTACCCTCGATAGCCGCGATGAAATAGATCGCTTTGCCGTCTCGCCGCCATCTAAAAGCCTTTACGCTGCCATCCCACTGCTGCGTGAGGTTGCGCGTCTGGCCGAATCCCCGCACGACGATATCGCTTTTATCGCTTTCGTAACCCGCGGTTTTCATCTGTAACCAAGCCAGGTCTCCACGGCTTGAAAAAGCGGGTTGCCTGTCGTAACCCGAATTGCCGGCTGTCACATTTTCAGTCTGGCCGGTTTGGATGTCGTACCTAAAGATATCGGTGTTCGTACTCAGCGCATATTGGGTTCCCCTTTTCTTTTTGGCCACGTAGTAAATGCGCTTGCTGTCTGGGCTCCAGATGTAATCTTCGCCCCCACCGAAAGGGGCTTGCGGGCAATAGTAGGCCTCGCCCTGCATGATGTCCACACCCTTTGCGCCCTTTCCATTCGCTTTGAAAAATACGTGGTGATACCTGCCCTTGTTCCACCTGTCCCAATGGCGGTAATTCAAATGGGTGTATAGCTGTGCGCTGGTCTTGTCCAGGTCTTTGTAGGTGTCTTTTCCCAATACGTTTTCTACCTGAACCGCCTCGTCGTAGCATATGTATTTTCCATCTGGAGAAAGGTTTTTATCGGCTAAGACCGATTGGTAGTTCGTCAGTGGTGAAGCATCGCCACCGTTGATGGGAAGGGCGAAATAGGTCGATGAAAAATCGTCTTCTGCCATTTTGGGCTCGGTGACTCGATACACCAAGCTGTCCCCGCCTGGGGTGAGCCCCATAACGCTGATTCGTTTTACCCGCCAAAGCAATTCGGGCGTCATGTGCTCTTGGGCTGGCAACGCTTGTAAAGCCATTATGCCCCATACCACAAATACCGCTTTTTTCATATGTTTTTCGCGTTTTTCAAATTCGACCCAATACGTAAAAATCGAGGACAAAATTACAGAATCCCACAGAACAGCTCGGCTGCGTTTACTCAAGGCCTCCCATATGAGGTGTGCGCCTGGCGTTTGGGATATACCGCTGAGCGGTGGCACTTCAAAATAGCTATCGGCTGTGTTACAAAAATCGGCTCTTGTGAAGCGCAATCTCTACTGCTCTCCCTTTTTATAATACTTGGCGTTTTTTATTCGATTTAGTAAAAATATTAAATGAATAATGATGAAGGTGTATAATCTTTTGTGGTTGTAAATTTTAAAACCGATCCCATATCGTTTGGAGATAAAAAGGCGCCGGTTATCCATACGACAGTCTTGAACCCTGTGAGATTAAGCTCTTATCTCTCATGCGTAAAAGGTATAAAATCGATGGTATAAGACCTTAGGAGCAGCTGCACCAACCGAGATTCGCGGGGAACTCGTGCAGTCGCTAGGGGAAATTCAGCATAGTGTAAGCCGGTTTTGCCTTTGGGGCTTGTCGTCGATTATTTATAAGTGGAAAGTATTTTTTATATCTGATTATTGTATTATATTTGTTGGAGGTATAAACCTTTAAGTTTTATGTCATGTTGGAAGAATTGAGTCAATCGGAAATGTGTCAGATCAAAGCAGGTGTTTCTCGTGCGGAATACTGCGCTACGCTCAGCATGCTCATCGGGCACAATTGGAAGCGTTGGACAGATAGAGAAAGAGATGCAGCCGCGGCAGGCAGGCTTTAACAGCAGTGCGCAAATGGTGTCCACTCTGTTTGTCAATTGCAGGAATTGTCTTTTTGCAATGCGGCTTTTTTTTCTTTTCTCCCCCAAGCGCTGCATTCACATATGCTGCACAAAAGGCTTTTTACATCT
>JBAJNK010000067.1:0-13928 GCA_036881805.1 Flavobacteriales bacterium | reverse complement strand
GATTGCAAGCGATGCAAAAACTGCCGATAGATATAGATACAGCATGGAATTTTTTATCGAACCCCAAAAATCTCCATGCGATTACCCCTGCAAGCATGGGATTCGAAATCACATCTGGCGCCGAAAAAAAGATGTTTCCCGGACAAATTATCCGGTATAAAGTAAAGCCATTGTTCGGGATTACCACCACTTGGGTCACTGAAATATCCCACGTTAAGGAAAAGGAGTACTTTGTAGACCAACAGCGTTTTGGACCCTATTCCTTTTGGCACCACAAGCATTTCTTACGAGAGATAAGCGGTGGCGTAGAGATGGAAGATGTGGTAGACTACAAGCTCCCGCTGGGGTTTTTGGGCGCTTGGGCACATGCGCTTTTCATAGCGCGGCGGGTGCGAGCCATTTTTGATTACCGCCGGAAGGCGCTCAAAAGCATTTTTGGCACTTATGCGCAATCGGATTAGCGAGCTGCCCATCCCAAGGATAACACAGCTGCACACCATGAGAAACCGAATTGCGCTTCTATGCCGTCAAGCCGTGCGAACACTTAAGGATAAGGTTAAAAGATGATTACGGCATTCTACACTTCTACAACTAAAGGGCAGGGAAAAAATAAAACCCGTCTTTCAAAACCACTTATAGGTCAGAGGCAAAAACCATCTCATCTTCAAAAGATATACAGAGACAAGACCCAAAGATGTGTCCCGCTTTTCAAACCGCCAACCGGAACGGAAAAATAATCCTTTTTTAGACCAACCCACAGGGACAAAAAAGATCGACCGCATTAGATAAAAACCAAAAAAGTGCACTTTCTAAGCTGCCAAACAGGGAAATTCCCCATTTTCAAATCGACGCACAGCGGCAAAAACAAAAAAGCCCCCTTTCAAACCGATGCACGGTGAAAAATAGGTAAGAAAAATCAGCCGGATTCGCCGCCCGAAATAAATGCACGACAAAGCTGTCTCTTCAAACCGATTTCCACCGGATCAGCACCCAAAAACACCGCGCTTTCTAATGAATAGACAGGCAAAAAAGACACGCTTAGTTTTGACGCGAACCGACCGAAGGGCTCAAATGCCAACGTGCTCGTACTACAAAAGGGGCGCACTGCTGTCAAAGCTGCGCATGAACTCAAATCCCAGCCGAGCCGCGAGAAGGTGTAGCATTTACAAGGTCTTAGCCCTTACACACTATAGGGAAAAAACTATATTTGTCCCTGAATCGCTCACGTGGTGAAATCGGTAGACACGCCATCTTGAGGGGGTGGTGTCCGCGAGGACGTGCTGGTTCGAATCCAGTCGTGAGCACAAAAAGGCTTGGCAAACAACCCGCTCACACCCAATCCCGATGATCGGCACTTCACCGCTGGGATAAACGCAAAAAGACGCTTCCCCTTGCTCAGACGTCCCACCGGTACGAAAAATAATACCCGGCTTTCAAACCTGCACAAAAAGACAAAAAAGACCCCACTTTTTCAGACGCCTACCCAGGCCGTGTCGCTGAAACACAGCACAGACAAACACAAAAAACATTGATTCCGTTTGATTTACAGCACGATAGGGCTTTTCTAACCCGAATACAGCACAGGGGCAAAAAAGTAAGCCCCGCCTTTCAAACTGCCATGCACAATACATGCAAAAAAATAAAGGCCCTCTTTTTCAAAGCATTACAAAAGATCAAGGGCAAAAAAGCCCCTTTTCAAACCGATTCACAGGGATAAATAGGTGGCGAAAATCGGCAGGCTCACCGCCCGAAATAAATACGCGACAAAGCGATCTCAGCGCCAAACCAAAGTCAAAAAAAGACTGGATTTTTAAACCCCAAACCGGGCACAAAAAATAAACCCTTTTTTCAAAATGGCAAACGCAGACAAAAATGCCCCGCTTCTCAAATGGCGTTACGAGACGGGTGCAAAGAGACAAAGCATCGCTTTTTCAACCTGAGGCAAAAGCGCAAAAACGAGCAGGTAAATCCCCTTTCAGACCGAACGCTACAGCGGTAAAAAAATACAAACGTCCATTTTAGCCACCCGACAGGACGAGATCAAGCCACGCACAGGCGAATGGAAATGCACCTTTTTTACCCATTCTCTCAGAGACCCGTATCCAAAGAACAAAGCCGACTTTTCAAGCCGAACGCCACAGCGGTCAAAGCAAAAATTTCCACTCCAACCCACCGACCATGCTCATTTTAGCCGACAGCCCGCTATTTTATCTTCAACCAGCCGGCGCAAAGTCTCGGCGCGCTGAATTTTTCCACTCGGCGTTTCCACAAATCGGGGTAAAAAATAAACCGTCTTGGGTATTTCATAAGGCATCAAACCCATCCCCTGAAAAAAAGACCGCTCCAATGAAAAGGGGCTGCCCTCGACGAGCAAAATCAACTTTTCACCCCATTTGGGGTCCGGTTCCTTGCCGATGAAGAAGCGATGGGAAAAACACCGGCTCAACTCTTCCTCAATCCGCTCCGGAAAAACCTTGATTCCCCCGCTGTTAATGGCGTTATCGATGCGACCCAACCAACGAAACTCCGTTTCACCGACCCGATCCACCACATCGTTGGTGGTCCATTTTCGAATCCCCAAAGCAGAGGCTTCTACCACCAGGCAGCCGCGTTCGTCTTGGGCAAAGCGAACCCCCGGTAAGCCGCGGTACAGCGCCCGGCGATTCACCCCATTCAGCGGCCTTAGCGCTACGTGTGAAAGGGTTTCCGTCATCCCATAGGTCGCCCAACAACGGGTTCGCTTTTGCTGTAAGGCAGCTGCGAGTGGCGCAGGCGTAGCTGCGCCGCCGATGATCAATTCGTCGATGCGATCCAAGTCTTGGATAGCCGCCCACACCTGAGTGGGAATCATGGCGGCAAAGCGAATGGGGACGTCGAGCTGGGCGAGTGGATTGCCCTGGGGTTCTACCAAAAAGAGCCGAAGACCCGACTCCAAGGCGCGGACGATCATCATCTTGCCCGCAATGTACGACACGGATAGACAGAGTAAAGCCGTTTCGCCTCGGCGCAAACCAAAATGGGCGCACGTCATCCGAGCCGAAGCCCGCATAGCCGCCCGGTCGATTTCAATTTCCTTGGGCACGCCAGTACTGCCCGAGGTCTTTTGCCGGATGGGAACCTCGGAAAACCACAGCTCGACAAAGGATTGAACCGCCGCATAAAAGGAGTGGGGCTCGAAACGCTGGGCGCAGAATGAATCGATGGAGTCGTTCTGTAATTCAAAATACATCTAAGCCTCGAGTATATCTAGGTTCCACTGCCCACCAGCTGCCATGCGCAAACAGCCCCCTTCCATCCGTAGGGGGGACGCGATATCGTTGGTGAACAGGCTGCCCGTGCCCAAGCCCTGGGGCGTGGGATTTCGCCGGGTGTACACCCACTGGGCGATGGCGTTGAGCCCGATGTGGCTCTCTAAGGCTGAAGTGATCCACCAGCCGATTCGCCGCTGCTCCGCTCGGCGTATCCATTGTGCCGCAGCGGCAAAGCCGCCGACCAAGGTGGGTTTCAAAACGATGTATTGCGGTGCAATGGCATCGAGTAGCGCCGCTTGCGCCACCTTCGTATGGACGCCGATAAGCGATTCGTCCAACGCAATGGGTATGGGCGTGCGTGCACACAGTTCGGCGAGCTGTTTCCACTTACCCGGCGCAATGGGTTGTTCGATGGAATGCACTTCAAACCGGGACAGGATTTTCAGCTTTCTCAAAGCCTCTCGAGCGGAAAAAGCCCCGTTCGCATCCAGTCTCAAGGTGAGGCTTTGCGCTGAAAAAGTCTGGCGCACTGCCCCCAGGATTTCGCACTCCACATCGAAGTCGAGTGCGCCGACCTTCATCTTAATACAGGAGAATCCGCGTTCGATATGGGCGCGAATTTGCGCGCGCATGAAATCCGCATCGCCCATCCAAACCAGTCCGTTAATGGGGATAGAAGCCCGACCCCGGGTAAAGGAAGAGGGAAACAACTCCATATTATGCTCGGCTTCTAAGCTTTTAAACGCCATCTCCAAACCGAAACGGATGGTCGGAAAATCGAGGAGTGCGCCGGCCAAGGCCGTTGGTCCCAGGTGTATGTTTTCACAAGTCCACCGCAGTTTTTTCTCAAAATCAGGGCGATCATCCACACTCAAGCCCGGAAACAGGCCGCACTCCCCTATACCGGTTTTTTCACCCTGCCTCAGGGTGATAAACCAGGTGGGTCTTTGGTGCAAAACGCCCCGAGCGGTTCCAGCAGGACGCTTAAACAGCAGTTTGTATGACCGATAAGCCGCTTCTAGCACAGTGTTTATAAGACGAGGCTGACCCCTATGGGCAACAAAATTAATCCTTCTCCCTTGGATTCAAAAGCGGCTTTGGCTTTTCACCCCACTAGGCCGCTAGGCATTCACCCAAACCAAACAGTATGGAAAACGATAAAGCGATTGATGCCAAGCGTTTTAACTCGGTGTACAAAGCCGCAGGGGCATCGGTCCCAAACAGCCGCCTCAGCTGCAACACAGCGGGCACAAAGCTCAAGAGAAATAGATAAGATAAGGACCTTCTCCCCAGCAAGAGATTGTAAGTCAAAATACTGATATAGGGCAAAAGGGTTAAAACCAACTGGTAGACCTTACCGTTTTCAAAACCGAGTTGAACGACAACCGTGTTTTTACCAGCGGCTTTATCCGAATGGTAATCCCGCAAATTATTTAGGTTCAAAACGCCTATACTGAAGGCTCCGATAGCCACGGCCGGAAGGAGATTAACCGACGACCAATCGCATCCATACAGACAATAGACCCCCAGTACGGGGACGAGGCCAAAAAATAGAAATACAGAGAGGTCTCCCCATCCGCGGTAACCATAAGGTGTGCGCCCCATGGAATACCCCACCGCCGCTCCGATGGAAGCGATACCCAGGCAGACAAATAGAAAAATCTCGCCGCGCTGGCTGCGATCAAAAGCGGTAGATATAAGTGTAAAACCCAGAATAAGCGATGCGACACCCAATAAGACAATACCGCGCAACATGGCACGGCGTGTAATCGCACCACTGGATACCGCGCGTTTGGGGCCCCGGCGCATAGCGTTATCCGCACCTTTTACCCCATCGCCATAGTCATTAGCCCAATTGGATAAGATCTGAAGGCATACGGCTGTCGCGCAAGCCAATAGAAAAATATCCCATTGAAAATACCCCTGCGCCGCCGCCATAAAAGATCCGGCAAAAATGCCCGCCAGGGCCAGAGGCAAAGTCCTGGGACGGCTGGCGTGTATCCAAATATTCAAATTAGCCATATCGCTTGTCAGTTAACCCAATCGTTTGCGCCATCACGTATGCCGGAATCGGGCAAAGGCTGTGTCGTCTCATCTATTCCTTTTTCTCCACCCGGGTTTTCATCATTTTTTAGCTGCGCATCCCCATGGCCAAACCGAAGGGTACCATACAGCATGACAAACATAGAACCCAGGATGATCAACAGTAGGAAGTGTGCGTCGGGCACAAAGCCTGGCACTTGCTTCAAAGCAGCGGGTATGCCCAAAAACAGCAGTACGCTAATCAATCCCCTCGGGGCGATAAAACCCTGTGGCAGTACATTTTTCCGCTGCGTGAGGTAGAGGTATAAAAACCGCAGTGCAAATAGTATCGATAAAACGATTCCGGCATAGGAATAGTTCTGCCAATTTGAGAATTTCTGAATGTCAATCGAGTATCCAAAGGCCAAAAAGAAAAAGGTACGCACCAAAAAGGCGGATTCAGCTGACAAGAGAAAAAAGCGATGTAGTTCCGCCTCGGTCCGGCGCAAATGCTGTGTATACTTTCTCAAAGCGCCTGGGACCAATGCTTCTAAATTACTCATGGCCAAACCGAAAAAGAAGATGATAATCAGGGCCGGTAAGTGCAGCTTATCACCGATTAAGTAAAAGATAACGAGTATGGACAGCAGTAAGAAGAACTGTACGTGGTGCGCAATCCGGTCGAGTAACTCCAATAAAAAATAGGCGATCACTATCGCTGCGACAAATATGATGAGTGTATCGCCGCCCAATTTGACAAAAGACCGCAGGTCGTACGCCGCGTTGTTCCGGACAAAATTGAATAAGATAACTCCCAATATATCCGAAAAAGTAGATTCGTAGACGATGAACTCCTTTTTGCCTGCGGACAAGCCCGAAACACTGGGAATAGCAACGGCACTGCTGATGACGGATAGGGGAATGGCATAGATCAATGCCAAGCGGAAGCTCATCATTCCCAAATAATGGTAAAAGACATAGGCCAGTCCCAAGGCGGTAGCTATGAGCAGTATCCATGCTGATAAAAAGCTCCGCCAGATCAATCCGCGTTTTTCTCTGGTGATGCGCAGCTCTAAGGCAGCTTCCAACACGATGAGTATCAAACCGATCTTACCCAAGCTCGGTAAAATCTGGTCGAGATAAGGCACCTTATACCCGAAATAATCCGCTAGCAAGCGACCGCTCAAGCCCAGTCCGATCAATAGGACGACTGAAGGGAAACGGGTTCGCCTCGCTATTAAATCAAATAGGTATGAGAAAATGACGACCGTACAGATCAAAAAGAGGGCCGCTTTGTAGTCCATAAATCACTTTGTATGATTCCTTATGGAAATTTAGGGTATTTTTTAAAATTGGGGGGGCGCTTTTCGAGAAAAGCATCCTTTCCCTCTTGGGCCTCTTCGGTGAGGTAGTACAACAACGTTGCATCTCCGGCCAATTGCATCAAACCGTGCTGCCCATCCAACTCGGCATTTAAAGCACGCTTGATCATACGCAGGGCTAAGGGGGAACGCCTTTGCATGATCTGACACCACTCCATTACGGCATCTTCCAGCTCATCCAAGGGCACGACGCGGTTTACCATTCCCATTTCCAGGGCCTGAGCAGCGGTGTATTGCTGACACAAAAACCAGATTTCACGTGCCCGTTTCTGCCCCACATGCCTCGCGAGATAAGAAGAACCAAATCCGCCGTCAAAACTGCCTACCTTGGGGCCGGTCTGCCCAAAAATCGCATTCTCCGAAGCGATTGTCAAGTCGCAGACCACATGCAAGACATGGCCACCACCAATGGCATAGCCATTGACCATGGCGATGACGGGCTTGGGTAGCTCGCGAATGCGCTTGTGCAAATCCAAGATGTTCAAACGCGGTACCCCATCACTTCCCATATAGCCGCCCAGCCCTTTGACATTTTGGTCGCCACCACTGCAAAAGGCTTGGGTCCCGGCTCCGGTAAGTACGACCACGTCTACGTCATCGCGCTCACGCGCCATTTCCATCGCATCCAACATCTCCATCGCAGTCTCCGGGCGAAAGGCATTGTACACCTCAGGCCGGTTGATCGTTATCTTGGCCACGCCTTCAAAAAAATCAAATAAAATATCCGCATAACCCCTGAGGGTTTTCCACTTCCTAGCCGCCATAGAATCATTATATTGTGCGGTAAAATTACAGCTTTCTATGTACAATGAAAAAACGATGCGAATCAGCTTGTTGGGTTATATGGGTTGCGGCAAATCCAGTGTGGGTCGAATCCTGGCCGAGCGGTTGCATTGCGACCACAGCGACTTGGATGCCTATATCGAAGGAGAAGTGGGATGCACCCTGAGCGAATTCATCGCATCAAGCGGAGATGGCTGCTTTAGAAAAGTAGAACGAGAAGCCCTACAGGTCTTGCTCGAAAAACCCAATATGGTCTTATCCCTGGGCGGTGGCACCCCCGCATATTACGACAATATGGCGCGCATCAATCAAAAATCGCGCTCGGTCTACCTGAGAACGCCGGTAAAGGATTTAACCCAACGCCTGTTAGACACCCGATCAAAGCGGCCTCTAATCGCTGAGATACCCGGCGAAGCCCTAGCGGAATTTATAGCCAAGCACCTCTTTGAACGCGCAGTCTATTACGAGCGAGCCGACCTCATCATCGAGAACAATGCCCAAAAAACACTGGGATATATCGCAGCGGAGATCTGTCAAAACCTGTAAAAATTGTACCTTGCAGCCCACTTTGATACGGGATTACATGAGAAAAATACGCTGCGGCAGCCTATTGATAAGCCTACTGTTTACCGCTGCTTCCTGCCACCATGACGATGACCTGTCAAGCGGGGAACAAGCCGCTGCTGATCAAAAAGCCATCCAAAATTATATGGGTACGCATACCTATTTCTTTGGCCGCATACGCAAAATCGGCGATACAACTGCCGGTGGAGAAGTGCCCGACGAGCCGTTTTTAAAATCCGACAACACGGAGAAGTTACCCGCTGGCATATGGATATGGACTAAACCAAATCGAGAAAGGAAAGGCGACAAACCCGCCGCCACAGCCAGCATACTGATACACTACGAGGGGATATGGGTGAAAGAGAATAATTCTCTTTTGATTCCCAACACAAAAAACAAAACCGGCAAAATCATTCCAGGGGGCACCTTAAACAACGGTACAGGCCGACCGATACGGATCGACCTGAAAGATCAAGCCGAACCCTGGTGGGCGGAAGTCATGCCGCATTACCGAGCGACTGATCGATCACCCGAAGCGCCCTATGAAGTGCAAGGCGTAGCCTTTATCCCCTCTAAAAGCGGTTTTGGGCATCGCTTTATCGCCAACATGCCACAGCATGCGATTCTGGTGTACGAATTTGAAATATATAAGGTTGTGAAAGATGATGAGTCAGGTGAAAGCCGTTAGTAAGATGAGTGGCCTCATCGCACTCAGCCTCTCGCTCACCACATGCGATACATTTTCCAACGAACACCCCATTGTAAAAGTAGCGCTCTCGACGAAAGGGCTCAAACCAGCACCCAACGGCTTTACCTATGAAGCCTGGATCTCGCTACATGTACAACCGGTAAGTCTCGGCCGGTTTTCCGTCGATGAATCCGGAGCGATGTCCGAAAATACCTTCGAGGAAGTAGATGGAGCAGACCTAGACGCTGCCACCCGCGTTTTTATCACCTTAGAACCCACGGGTGACGATTTGCCGGGTCCCGCCTCACACGTTGTGATAGCGGGAGAATTCGTCGACGATATCGCACACCTGTCCGTCGACGACGCGCTGGCTTTCAAAACGGACTTTTCCAAAGGAAAAGCGGGTTTTGTCATGCAAACCCCAACCGATGTTGCAAGTGAGACAGGTACGTCGGGCATCTGGTTTTACAATGGATCGAAAAGCGACCCCCAGCCCACCCTAACACTGCCTGAGCTGCCCGAAGTCTGGACCTATGAAGCCATCTTCGAATCTGAGAATGGGAAATCGCTTTCCCTCGGCACTTTTCCAGTTCCCCCAGGCAAATCCGAAGCGAAAGACCAATCCGAATCCCAAAGTGAATCGGAAACCCAAAGCCAGCCTAAAACTCGGGTAGCTGTAGGGGAATACGTCCCCATCACCGGTGCGGACAGCGGAAATCCATATAGCTCAAATGACAAACCCGCACCGAGCTTTCCGGGCGAAGATTTTTTTACAAGTCCGCCACTGGACGTCCGCGGGGGCAAACTCTCCATCACTGTTCGGGCAAAGGACGAAGAGATAATATTGTTCAAAGTCTATGCGGCCACACTGGATGAAAATGCCAAAGCGAATATCGTATACCCCATGACGCTTACCGCCTCGGCATTTCCCACCGGGACGCTCGACCGAGCGACAAACCCATAAAAAATGTCCCATTCCTTTGGGCTGAAAGGCCAGGTAAATTTTACGCGACTTACCGAATCGCCGGTCCCATTCACACCCAGAGCACGGACTTCTATCGACTCAATTGTGTTGAAAGCCAGCCCAATAGGCCAAAGGGGCCTTAAAAAAGAGAAAAAGTCTAAACCTCGACGGGCTTATGCAATCTAATATACGGGGAATCGCCCCCAATAGTCCAAGCCATAAATCACACCCGACGGGACATATGGATAAAAATGAAACCGATTCGCAAATGGGTATATGGAAGGCTGAGAATTATCGAAGGGGTCATAGCGATCGTGACAATTACATCGATCGATGTGAAACTCAAAGGTGTGATTCGAATTTTGGTCGGTATCCGCATTGATTCCCCGCATAAAATACCCCAAGTTTTTGTATACGTAATCGGGCAACTCGACCTTTTTTCTAAAAAGCCTGTTTCGAACTGCCGATCGGTGATCGACACGCTGGCTAAAAACCGAAAGATTGAACTGGTTGTTAAAATTAAAGACCGGTGAGCGGAATAAGGGCCTACCCTTTGTGAGGTTCTGATCGAATTTCTCATCGAAGTGATTGCGCAAATTGAAAGCAGCGGTATCCGACTCCAAAGGTATGAGCTGTGCATTTGAATAAGCGCTCAAAGACGAGAGGAAAACCAGGAGTATTCGACTTTTCATCACATAAAGGTAAAGCTTTTAATCGAAATGGATAACAAGCCCGAAAAACGTAGAGTAGACGACAAATATCACGCCATGAATATATCCGAAGAAACCAGCCACTCGTAGTGAAGGGCGCTACCAGATTGCCCGCCTTATCACCCCCCTCACAGAACGAGAAAAAAGCAGAAAGGCGGCTCTTTTCAAATTCTCACAAAATGACAAAACCAAAATAAGACTCGCTTTTTAGACCCCCTATAGGGCAAAGACAAAAGCGTAATTCCAGGCTTCTAGCGCCCCTACCCGATCGACGATGTGATTGGACTTTGGCAACTGAAACACAGCGCAGACAAAACCAAAAAAATACCCCCTTTTCAGATCGATACAGAAACACAAAAAAGTAAAGATAGCTTTTTAAAACCGCCACAAAAGGAGAAGAACAAAAAATAAAACCCGATTTTCAAATTAACGCACAGGGGTCAACAGGTAGCAAAAGTCAGCGGGGCTGACTACAGGGACAAAAAAATAGGCGCTATTCTTCAAGCTGCTGCGATTTGATCGATGGGTTAATTCGACTTTTGCAACTGACACAAAGCACAATCCCCTCAAAGCAAATCAAAGGGATAAAAATAAGCCCCTTTTTTAAACCACCCCCAAGGGAAAAGGACAAAAGCAAAAAATAACCCCGCCTTTTACACTGCCGAGCACGGACGAATACGAAAAACCACTCCTTTCTTTAGACGCACCCCGTTTTGAGTATGTGGTAAGAGTCAGCACAGCTGACCACAGAGGCGAAAAATAAAACCAAGCCCTTCTAAGCTGCCACACAGGAATAAAAATAAGCCCCATATCATACCGTCCGCAGTCGGACTGGCCGCTTTGATTTACAAAATGCTGTTCGAAAACACAAAGCAGTTCTTATCATTTTCAAAATAGCCCCCATAAGGTCTTGCTAACCCCCTTCTTATGTGCCCCATATTAAAAAAGTGAAGTCCCCTTGCCCCGCCCATATTTCACTTTAGGCCCCAAGCCACAGCTGATTTTCAAGCGCCATCACGACCCTTTTTAAAAATCCAGAATGCAAAACAAAATATTAAACATTCTACCTTGTTTCGCCAGATACTTTTTATTTCTATATTTGCCACATGAAACCAAAAAGCGCGCGCGTGAACATCGAAAATACCAAGGCACAGATGCGAAAAGGCATTTTAGAATTCTGTATTCTCTCCTTGCTTGCGGATACACATGCGTATGCTTCAGATATTATAGAACAGCTCAAAAGTGCTGAATTAATCGTGGTAGAAGGCACTTTATACCCTTTGCTCACGCGATTAAAAAACGCAGGAATGCTCCACTACCATTGGGAAGAGTCCAGTTCTGGGCCACCGAGGAAATACTACACCTTGACACAGATGGGGAAAGCATCCCTATTGGAGTTGCAAGAAACCTGGGGTGCACTGAGCCAAGCCGTAAACCAAATTACACAACGCATAAAAAATCAACACAATGAATAAGGCGATTGGCATCAATCTAGCCGGAACGGTCTTTTATATCGATGAAGATGCCTTCCAGAGGCTGAAGGCTTACCTCGCAAGCCTAAAGGATAACCTCGGCAACGCGGTGGGCAAAGAAGAGATCATCGCAGACATAGAAGCGCGCATGGCCGAGCTCTTTCAGGAACGATTAAAAAAAGCAAGAAAGGAAGCGGTTTCAAGAGAAGACGTCGACGGTATCGTCGACATTTTGGGACAACCGGAAGATTACGTAGATGAAGAAACCACTGAAAACACCCGCCAGGCGTACCATCCTCGATCTCAGGAGCGGAAGCTATACCGAGACCCAGACCGCAAAGTCATCGCAGGCGTAGCGAGCGGCCTCGCGGCTTATATGGGCATTCATCCGCTTTGGGTGCGAATCTCCTTTATCGCACTGAGCTTTTTGACCCTCGGCTCAGCCCTTGCCATCTATGCACTGCTCTGGATCTCATTTCCATACGCCAAGACCACGAGCGAAAAGCTCGAAATGCGGGGTGAGCCGGTGAACTTCAATACGATAAAAAAAAACTTTAGCGACACGGCTGAGCGACTAAAAAAAAACGGGGATCAAAACCCGACTCTCTTTGAAAAGCTAGCGGTGCATACCGGTAGGCTTTTACTGTTCATCCTCAAGGCGATCGGGTACTTTGTTTTACTCGTCCTGCTCTTGGTCGCCGCCATTGCAGCCGGCGCAATCGTCTTATCAGCTTTTGGCCTGCTACTCTGGAGTTGGCATATAGCGGATTTCGATTTTACACTCGATATACCGGAGAATCATTTTTTTCTAATCAACCGCATCCCGTTTGCCATCACCCTACTAATCATCTCCATCGGTCTCATCTTCTTGATCGCAAAAGTAGCCGCTGGAAAAAAAGTCGCTGATTTTGTAATACCTGTGAGCCTGTTAAGCCTTTTTATCCTCCTGATTTTTGCGCTTGTGCGCTTGTGGCATATATGGTGCTGGATCCACTAAGAAGGGCGAGAGGGAACAACGCACTTTTTTATTTCTGACCGACGGTTTAAGCGGTGGGCTTTTTGCGCTTATCCCGTATGAGGTATCTGAATCTTCTAGCTTATTTTCTGGTATTTGTCTCCATAAATGATTTTGAAAAAGCTGGCCTTAGGTTTATCGGGGATATCGGAAGCTATGAATTCGACAGAGACAATGGGCTGAACACGGCTTATACCCTGGGGAGCAGGAGTGATTCCGATACCCGTTACCGCACGGATGCGCGGGCGAACTACCACACGGCACAGCTCGATTTCAATCACGAGGTCGATTCCCATCTCAAATTTTCTTTGGGGATTAAGAACAGTCACGTCAAACGAGACAATCGATTAACCGAGGAACAATTCGAAGGAGCAAGCCCAGGCCAGATTGAAGACCCATCAGATTTCACCGATGTGTAAAATGTTTTGGCCGGCTATGTCTCTTTGCTCGATAACTGGGGTAAAAACGAGATAAAAGTAGGCCTGAGAACAGAAAATAGCCGCGTAAAGGGGCTGAATCGAATACATGCTGAAAGCGTACATCAAAATTATACAGACCTTTTTCCGAGCTTTTATTACGGCTACCACCTCAGCACCGACAAAAATTTATCCTTTTCCTATTCGAAGCACATCGGAAGGCCTTCTTTCAGAGACTTAAATCCGTTTGTCGTCAAGACGAGTGATTTTTCATTCATCAAGGGAAATCCGCACTTAAATCCCCAATACGAAGATCAAATCGACTTACAATATCAAACGAAAAAGCACGTACTCTCCTTATTCGGAGGGTTTACCCGAAACTACATCACCTATCAGGCCGCTTTATAACACCTCTTATTTTGAAGGCTTCAGCTCTCGGCTTTCGCTCAGCAACAAAAAATGGGAACGGTCGTTTCGCATTCACCTACAATTTAAACTCGACAACGATCAAAAAGTGAAACAAAAATCGATACAGTCCGCAGATCAAGTCAGAAGACGGTTGTAAGGAGTAAGCCGAAAATCCTGAAAAGAGTAGGCACGAACTAAAATTCGCTACAAATGAAAAAGTCATTTGAAGAACGCGTCAAGCAGATGGAGCTTC
>JBAJNK010000066.1:0-35947 GCA_036881805.1 Flavobacteriales bacterium | reverse complement strand
TTGTTGACAGGAATCGGAAAAAAAACCTTGAGCCCGCTCACTACACCGCACAATACGCCACCGCCTCCGCTAAGTTATCCTTCGTGCCAACGTCCCAGTCACGCCTACGTCCGCATTTTTCAATATTAGGCGCGCCCTGCACCGATCACGCCTCTTTCTCACCCCGATCGCTTGGGAAAAAGGCGAAAATATGGTATCATAGAAAAGACCCCAAAAGTGGCTTAAATAAAACACCGAAAAGTGGAAAAAATAAAACACCGAAAAGTGGATGTGCTACTTACGGATACGGCACATTCTGTCTGATTTTTATATGCCGAAAAGTGAAAAAAAAACACCCTGAAAGTGGCTTAAATAAAATGCCGAAAAAAATAGATATTGAAGCACTCATAGAACCCATCTGCAAATGTCGCTCACAAGGCATGAGCATTAGAAAAACTGCCGCCCACGTCGGCATTCACAGGGACACGCTTAGAAACTATCTCAAGGCAGGAGAACACGCCAAAAGTGGCGAAAAAAGAAGGTTGTGGATAGCATGGAATAAAGGCGAAGGTGGTATGATTTTCAAAGTATCACAAAATGTTGTGCAGCGTGCAACGGAAATGGGGATAACCAAGATTCAAGAGACTGAAAAGGTGGACAAGGACGGGAACATATCTACTGAAATCAAAACAGTGAAAACGGGACCCGATGCATACCTCGCACTGAAAATACTTGAGAAATTCGACCCAGACTGGGGGAGATTTGAAGATGAACCCAGCGCAGATACTCACGCCAAAACTGATACAGGCAGTGCGGACGGAGACAAAAAGACTCCACTTGAACGGCAAATTGAAGGGGCTCGCGAGGCATTTCAAGGACTCGAAGAAGATGCAGCTGAGATTGAATGGCTTGAAAGACAACTCGCTGACAAAGAAAAAGATCCCCTTGAAGAGCAACTTGAAGGTCTTAAGAACGCTCTTGAAGAACTTGACAAAGAAAAAATAAATAAGCACTTCTGACGCTAAAAAACATCCGCACACCTCGCTATAGGTCGGACGCGGAACGCAACCAGCAAGATGACCGAATGCATAGACTCCATCAGCAATTAGACCACATCTATGCCACACGGGATTTGTCCGACCTAACGTCCGACCTGACATTCACAGATTTAGTCAACGCTGAATTGTAAAACCGCACACAATGCCCTGTAAGCCGACTGCAAAGACTTGCCCGCTTGTAAACCCTACCCGATATGACGCAATAGACACATCAACGGGTTGTGTCTGATTTCGCGTGAGATGTGCAATAATGGGCATCCGTCACACAAACCTGCATCTGTTCATTTTCAAAAGTTTTTTCAGATTCAAAAACGCGCGTGCGTGTGGCAGAGGGGGTACATACGGAAACCCGGAAAGATATTATTCAACCTCCCAACAAAAACAAACGCCCGTGCCTCAGCGGTTTATTCATGATACACTTTTTCAAATTGATTGCCTATAAAAACCGTCTTTTGAAGAAAAGTATTATGTTTTTCCACAGAGGAGGAGGGAGTCTATGGAAACGTACTTCATTCTCGTCTGAGAAATCAAACTCCCAAATATCTGAATCCTCTTTATTATTCCATTCATATTTGACTTTTACCTTAATTGACTTAAGATTTTTTAGTTTTTCCAAATCTGAGTCGTCTATGAAAAATCCCTTTTCTGATCGATCCTTAAAAACTTTTTCTCTACCAGTGAACAGGTCAGGCATCTTTGGATGGTTAAGTCGATATTCAAGAGGTAAAGGGGCTGATAGGCGTTCTATTTCTAAATCAAATAATCCATCTGTTACTCCCATCGTCTGGTAATGTAATTTATCTTTTTTACTGTCGAAATGTATTTCCATAGAAACATCAAATAGCGACATAGTGCCATCATTTTCAAGACAAATATAGTTTTTAAGGTATTCAGTAATTCCCGCCCCAAATAAGACTCTGCTACCAGCACCGGGATTTGCGTTGTACCCAACCTCTTTTTCAAAGTCAAAATAATAACGGGGTGTAGATCTCTTAAATCTATCATGAAGAACGGAAGCTATAAATGCTGCTATTATAGTCGAGATAAAAGTTAGCATAAGATCCCCTTGATTTGAAACCGGAAATATGTTGGGACGTCAAAGACTACAAGGAATCCCGTAAACTGTTCAGTCAAAAAAGCAATCTCACGACACCATAGCCAATCTGTTAGCGTTTACCATCTTTATAGCGTGCGATCGCACCACGCTCCGCCAACTCCGCTTTTGCATAATGTGCCGGCATCTGCGCGGACTTCCAGCGTCCAGCGACCTGCATATCGACCACCGAAGCCCCTGCCTGTGCGAGAGATACAGCCGTGCCAACGCGTAGAGAATGACCTGATATGAAGTTATCAATCCCAACCGCCTTTGCACGTTTTTTTATGATACGACGTGCCGAATGTGAATGAATCCTTGATGTTTGCACGTGATCCCCGCGACGAATATATCTAAAGAGCGCGCCGCTGCTAATCTCTGCCAACTCTCTATACGTCTCTATTATCTCACGTGTGCTATCGGTGACGTAAAGCGATTCCCCTTTCCCTTCAACATCTGTCTTTGACGTTGGAATATGTAACGTCTTCGCTTTCAAGTGTCCGCAGTTGACCGCGACGACTTCACTGACACGGAGCAAACAATCACTCATCAACCTTATCAATGCTGAGTCTCTGTATCCTGCTTTCGTCTTATCCAACTCCGCAGTAATACACACCCTTTCAACATCATTCCACACAAGCCCCTCTACCTGTCCACGTCCGCGTTCTTTACCCTCTCTGCGGATACCGGCAAGGGTAGCGTTGGTAATGGGCAGTTCTGTGGACGCAGGACTCTGTTTGAGCGTCCATTTGACAGCTGCGACGACTTGAGAGATCGTTGATGGAGATTTACCTTCTGTATGCAGGTGTGTGATGTAGGTTGCCAAATGCCCATCGTTGAGTTGGCTTCCATTCAGAAAAGCATGCAATCCTGCCAGTGCATGTTTATATGCCTTCTCTGTGTTCGGTGCGATACTGGCACTTATCAATTCCTTCGTCTGTTGCTGAATATCTAACGCCGATTGTGTGATAGGGACCACTTGATTTTGCATGTTTTACCTCTCTTGTGATGTGTGTTGAAATATCGTTTAGTGTTGTATAAGTGCGATTATCTAACACTATTATAACACCGAACACAAACATTTTCAAGGATAAAAACATAAAAAAACAAGGATTATACTTGACAAATATGCCCCGTTTATGATACCATAGAAACACCTAATAAATATAAGTGAGGTCTATATTCATGAGACAAAGACTCACCACCGCAAAAAGCGTCAACTTCACGGACGAAATGGCGGACAAAATACAGACAGCAGCAGACCAACTCAACGTCTCTTTTCAAGACATCATACGCGAATGTGTAGAGATAGAATTACCAAAACTCATTGACAGGGAAAATAAGCGGACAAAACGAAGACAAAAAATAAACGAAAGCCGCACGAACACAGATAAACACTAACTGCAAAGCAAAGGACAAAAGTCCCGTTTTGCACAGGACACTTCACGGACAACAGAAAACTGAAAAAGGAGATGCTATATGAACAAACTTTACTACGGGGATTGTCTACAAGTCATGCGTGATTATATGCGCAAAGACAGTGTAGATTTGATATACCTTGACCCCCCTTTCAACTCTAATCGCGCTTACAACGCGATTTACAAAGATGAAACAGGTAGACCGTTACCTGACCAAATAGAAGCGTTTTGTGATTTATGGACACTTGACGAGGAACGAGAACGTGCGATCCGTGCTTTACCCAAAATCATGCTACAGGACGGCATGGATGCAGGCGTTGTCCGATTCTGGAGAACTTGGATGGATGCTCTCAGACATACAAATCCGAAGTTGTTAGCATATCTTTCATATATGACAGAACGACTGCTACAGATGAAAATTATTCTCAGACCGACAGGTAGCATTTACTTGCATTGTGATCCAACCGCAAGCCACTATATCAAGGTGATTATGGATGGTGTGTTTGGACATAAGAATTTTCAAAATGAGATTGTTTGGTGTTATGGCGGACGTGGAATGTCAAAAAAGCGTTTCAATAGAAAGCATGATATAATCTTATTTTATGGAAAAACAAAGCACATGTCCTTTTATCATGAGAATGCGTCACGCCCCATTTCAGAAGATCATGTGAAACGGTATAACAAAACCGATGAGCATGGACGTAAATATGCACGTATTAAGAATAAAAACGGCACATATTCAGATGTTTATTTATCTGATGTTGTATATGAGGATTGGTGGCAAATACCTTATGCACGAGGCAATGAATATTTGGGTTACCCAACTCAAAAACCCGTAAAATTGTTGGAACGCATTATCAAAGCAAGCAGCAACAAAGGTGATGTCGTATTTGACCCATTTTGTGGGTGTGGGACAACTTTAGATGCTGCTCAGAAATATGACCGCAAATGGATTGGTATTGACATAGCAATTCACGCGATAAAACGAGTCAGTGCGGTTCGCTTGAAGGAAAAGTGGGGATTACAAGAAGGCGAAGATTATGAATTAACAGGCGTTCCGAGAAGTCTTGAGGGGGCAATGGAACTTTGGCAGTCTGATGCCTACCAGTTTCAGAAATGGGCAGTAGAGATGGTAGATGGATTTGTAACGGCAAAGAAAACGAATGATGGTGGTGTTGATGGCAGACTCTATTTTGATATTGATGACGAGTTGAAAGCCATGAAACTTGAAGTGAAAGGCGGTCGCACGGTTAAAATTGAATCACTACGGGCATTAGCAGGTATCATTGACGAACAAGATTACCCTATGGGTGGGTTTATCACACTGAAAACGCTGGGGAAGGTTCAACGCCAGAACTTTGAGGATTTCTGTAGAACAAAAAGGACTATTGAGATAAACGGCAATTCATATCCACGCTTGCAGTTTCTATCTGTATCAGAAATACTTGAAGGAAAAACGTTTGATACGCCACTGGTGAGAGGCAAATCTTCAAGCCTACAGATGTCACTATTCGGTGAAAAACAGGAAAACACAAGTCAATAGACACAATCAAAAAAGGGGAACAGAATGAGTGATTTACAAATACCTTTTGCACTTACCAAAAATAAGAAACCTGTAACGCCACAAACAGCAGAAAAGGGACAGGACTGCTTTTGTCCACAATGTAATCGTCAAGTGATTTTGAGAAAAGGGGACATAAGACAACACCATTTCGCACATAAAAAAGATACAGAGTGTTCCGGTGAAACTGTTATTCATAAGACCGCAAAGAATATGATCGCTTATGCATGGCAGAATCCCCGGAACATGATCGACACACGGCATGACTGCTTCAGCCCAACTGACGTTTATATCGCCAGAAAATGTGAAAAATGTGGAGCAAGTGCCGGGGGCAATGTTTTAGTCGGGGATATAGGGGAAGCTGATGATGTTCAAACTGAAGTGGGAGTCGGAAACAAAAGAGTAGATGTCGCATTTATGAGCTGCGGAATACCTCTCTATGGAATAGAGGTTAGGCATACACACAACGTCCCTGAAGAAAAGTGGGACGCATTCTATAAATGGAAGTTCCCATGTGTAGAGGTAGACGCTCAACAGGTGATTGACAGCTGGGAAACGAGCTTAAAGGACGCTCCATCGTTTAGAACGCTTTATCTCAAGACTATAAAAAATAACTTCAATAATGACTTGATACACAAGCAACTTCACCGATATGATTGTCAACACTGTAACCCAGAACGCTTTGTAACCCTTTGAAATGCAGCTGATCACAAGACGACTACAGAGACAAGACAAACATGTTCGCCTATCATAAAAGACAAAGGAATTAAGACACGGAAGACGGGGTATCCTGTTTTTTGTTGTTTTGTTGTTTCAATGTTTCTATTTCTGCCCGAAGTTCCTGATTTATCCGATCTTGTTCACTATTCGTTTTGTTCTCTTGTTCACCTTCCGATCTGCTTTTCCATGCCGTGATTATTTGTGGAATACCCATTGAAGCAATAAATAACGTTGCAAATATGCCCAGACCCCATTGGTATATTGACAACCTTTTTTCAACGCTGTCCACTTTAATGTCAACATACTCTTTTATGCTTTTCTCGGATTTGGCAATCTCTGTGGCAATCTCTGTTTTGATACGCTTTTCAGACGCGTTGACAGCATCAATGACAATCAAACGTATCTTATCAAGATCAGCATCGCTTAACTCACAAAACGACGGTGAAGCAATCGCACAAAATAGAAGTCCAAACAAAAATAGATGCAGTTTCATAGGGATATCCTTTCACAAAACGTTGACTGGATAAATAGCAAATACAGGCATGCCACAGCATATAAGGGCATTATACAGCAAAAAGCACGCCGTAACAACAACAATCATAGGCAAAAAGAAACTCACCCCAGATTGACTACGGACGATTGACGAAAGCCCAGGGGGCTCCATGTAGTTCCTCCACTTGCCAAAAATGCTCTAAATACAAATCCACTTGTATCTTCAAAATAGAAGCACACAAGAGATTCTTGCTACCACGGCTATCTGCTTCATGAAGGTCACGCAGTGCCGCAGCTGTGGATGGTATGCTTTGCACTACACCGCCTTTTAGCTGCTCGCGTATCTTGCGCTGTGTGGTCAGCCAGTATTGTTTGTATCGTGATTTGTAGTTGCTAACTGTAGAAGGTTTGAGCCCCACACGTTTGCAAATCTCTGCATCCGTGACTTTCGGGTCTATCTCAAGCTCAACAAGCAACTTGGTTGCGATAAACGCCGTAATGTTTTTTTTCACTTGATCGCGCATTGTGAATCAATACCTCCATAATAATCCGTTATATACACATTATATCTGCTTTTTGTGAATAAATCAAGCGAAAACTTGAAAATACTTCACAAAACGGATATACTTAATATTGCCACAACGGAGATACCGAAAGTCGCCCTGTTTTTCGGTGTGGTGGGAGATTCAAAAACAAGTTTAAATACTATTTTTGTGTTGACGTTCCGCGCTCTAATGTGGTATAATATACGGTGAAGTCGTCCAACTTCGTCGTGTCGTGCTGTTCGGGAATGGACCCCTGGACAAAAGAAGCACGCAAAATAATCCTGTTGTCGTTTTCGCAGGTTTTAAAGTCGTTGGTGGGCGGGTTACCCTACGGTAACCCTCTACCTACACACACCGCCTGTAGACGAAAAACAGGAACTTTAAAACTTCATGAACGAAAAACAACAGGAGTTCACTCCTTATGTCCCTCCATTTTAAAAATAGTGCATATCGGAGTTCTCCTTTCGTTTTTAAGGAGAAACTCAATGGAACTCGTACAAAACGTCGATGGCGTTCTTTTCGTCAACGGCACCCCTTTGCCGATTTCAGATGATGATTATTGCTTCCGTCCGACACCTGAATTCTGGGATGCTTGGAATACAGACAAATACGCTGTGAAGCGTGCGGGGCTCTCCGTGCGTAAATCCCCCGATGGCGAGTGGATCGGCGTTTACAACCCCTCTGCACCGCACCCCGAACTTCCCGAGCATGAACTGCATCAACAGTGGATCGCGTCTGCGCGGCAATTGGTGTCTGATGGCATGGCTTCCCCCTTCTTTCCGCCAATTCCCTATGGTTTTGACACGTCTCTATTTTCCGATAAACACTTTCCGAAGTGTGGCAGTCGTTGCGCGCTCGTCGTGTCGGAAACCGTGGCAACATCTAACGGAAACTTCCAGTTGTATTTGACGTGTGGTGGGTGTGGACGCAAGGGTGTGCAGTTGAAGGGGTCGGTCCTGGGTCGCGAACTTGTGGTTGCGGCGATTGCGGCGTGTTTACGTGCGGATGCGGAGGTGGCGTGTGGATAAAATCAGACTCGGTTGCGGAACGGAAATCTTGCTCTCCGCTCTCGATGCTGCGAAAATCTCTTACGTTCCGTGTGGCACTGTTGATGGCAAGGATCAACCCCTCTTAAAATATGCTCACTTACACGGAAAGCGTCAGCACGTCACCCGAGAGACGTACGGCAAAAAATGGAACGCCCACACCACAAGCGATATGACAGGCGTTCAGCTGATGTGCGGAAAGCCGACATACAAACGGCACGGACGGACAGGCTATCTCTACTATAATAGTATAGATATTGAAGCACGGCTTGGCACGGAATACCCGGAAGTCGCGGCGCAGATAACAACGGTTTATCGCGAAGCGTGCGAAGGTGCGCCTTGCGAGATTCAAACCAAGAGCGGGGGTTTACGGTTGGATGCCTATACGCCTTATAGCGGCAAGAAGTGGGCGTTCTCCGATGCCGGTGGTATGCTGCTTGAAGTGTTAGCAGATAAATGCTTGGCACGGATAGATCATCGATATCAGATGCTTTCTGGCTCTCTCCTTGAGATGCCGACGCTGCCAAAAGAGGCGTTGCAGGAAATACACGGTATTATCTCCGAAGTCGCAACAACCGAAAGTGCTGATGAAAACCCGCGTGAAGTTGTGGAAACCTCACAGATCGGTGATCTTGCTATAGAATGGGGCAGTCATGGGCGGAGTCAACTGTTTCCGACCGAACATTGCCAACGGACAAACCACAGCAGCAATCGCGAGGAGGTGCGATTTACGAAACACAGTGATGGCAGCAGTGATGGCAAGTGTTTTAATTGTGGTGAGACGTGGTGGGAGATACCGCCGAAACAACAGCGATCGCGCCGTCCTGTGAAGCTACAAAAAAATATCGTCTCGGTTTTGACAGAAACGATTGATGCAAGCCGTGCGTTTCTGCAGTCTGTCTTTGAAGATAAGAAAATCAAGTTTTTCGGGTTGCGTGCAGATACAGGCGTTGGCAAGACGGAGGGCATGATTACTTCTCTGCTGCGCGGTGTTTCGGGGCTGGTGAATGTCCCGACAATGGAGTTGGCGATAGAAGTAGAGGCGCGCTTGAATGCTGCAGAGGTTGCGGGGGTTTTTCGGTATCGTGGTATCCTGTCTAATCCTGATGGCGAATTTCCGGACGAAAACCCTTGCATACATGCGGTGCGGTATGATGCGATCGCCAGTAGAGGTTGGAACGCGTATCAGCTGCTGTGTGAGCATTGCGAGGTACGCGAAATATGCGAGGTACGCGGGTATCGCTCGCAAGCCGAGCGTGCCAAGCAGGCACAGGTGTCCGTGATGCCGTTCCCTGATCTTTTCCGGAACCCTGCCTTTAGAACCCTCGCGAAAGACTACCTGCCGACCTACCACGATGACCTGATCCTTCACGATGAGTTTGACCCTTACAACGCATTCCTTGAAATCAACGTACCGAAGAGCCGTCTCGTGCAGATGCGGGATGACTGGGAGGGTTACGCGCCTTCGGAGTTTGCTAAAGAGGTGCTGCGCCTTCTCGAAGTCGAGGGCGATTTGTCGTTATTGCGCCCGCTGGTGATGGGAAACCTGACAGAAAAAGAACGCGGTTCAATCCTTGAGGGGTTGACCTCGGTATTGTGGAACGGGCAGGTATTGTCTCGTGAGGATGCACACCGGTGTCTCGATTTTGTTCGGGCTTCGCGGTCCCTCGATACAATTGGAAACTTACCGCGGTTGGAAACAGAGACTTGGAATCTGCTTGTGCAGTTTGAACTGTTCTTTGAGCGGTATACGCGTGATGCCGATATGCCGATGAAATACGAGAATGACACTTTGACTTTCTATTTACCGCCGCTTCCAATGAAAACGCGTGCGCGTATGGGGTTTATGTCGGCGACTTTGGACGAAACGCTGTTTCGGCGTGCGATGGACAATCGGCAAGCAAAGCGCGGCGATGTTACCTTTCACGATACAGGCTTGACGGCGTGGCACCCAGAAGCGAAAGTATATCAACTGCGGACAAATCGCAATCCAAGAGCAACCGCCTATACACCAAAGGGGGAGCGTGTCGAGGGTGAGTTGCTCTCTACGAGCGGTAACTTCTATTGGGGGCTTGTGGCAGCGGACTTGGAGAAACCGAACAGGGGACTGATAACTTACAAGGCTTTACTTGAAGAAAAGGCATCGGAATTGGACGGCATCGTAACCGCGAACTTTGGCGGGCTTGTGGGTTTGGATACGCATTTCAAAGATGTAGATGTGCTGCATGTGCTTTTTAGCCCAGAAGTGCCGCCGTCCGCTGTGGAACTCAAAGCGAAAATGCTGTTTGGTAATGATACCGAACCGCTTTGCTACGAGCGAGACGCTGAAGGACAGTACCAAGATGAGCGGTTGCAGCAGTGTTATGCGGATGGCGTTAAGGCTGAACTCCAACAGGCGATCGGTCGGGGACGGCTTGTGTCTAAACCGATAAAGGTTATCGTGTGGTGCAGTCATTCTCTTCCGGGTATTACTGACCGCGAGCAGACACTTCTTTTTGATGAGGTGGACTGGCAACAGGCGCAGGGCGATATTGAGAAGCTACAGGAGATTATCGCCCTGCGCGACGATGGGGATGTCCAAGCACTCGCAGAAGCTACTGGACAATCGGAACGGACGGCTTATCGACAGACACAAACAGCGAAAAAGCAAACGAAGGCGGAAATGAAACAACAGGCGATAGTTTTGCATGACGAAGGTAAAAGCTATCGGGAAATCGGCAAAATCTTGGGCAAAGCACCAAACACCATCAAAAACTGGGTGTGCAAAAATTGACACCCCAGTATATAGGGCCCTTAAGGGCCATGTCAATTTTTGCACGCCTGTTATCAGATAAGTAAATTTTTGATTTTGAAGTTAACGTAAATGGGAAAACGTTACGTAGGGAGGCAGATGTGCGGTATCAAACGAAATCTCAGCGGGGTCTCGGTATCGATCCGGGCATCGCGAATTGTGGGTGGGCAGTCGTTGTGAAGTCGTGTCGTGGGTATCGGAAACCTCTGGCAGATGGGTTGATACAGACGGATAGCAAAGCGTCTACGGGTGATCGTTTGCTTGCGATCTCTAAAGCGGTCTCGGCAGTCGTTGCGACACATTTACCGGACAGGATAGCGATTGAGCGGTGTTATCACAACCGTAATGTGTCGAGTCGTCAATCTACGGGAGGGTTATCGGTGTGGTGCCGTTGGTAGGTGCGCAAATCGGAAGAGAGGTGTCTGAATTGACACCGCAACAGGTGAAAGCGTGCAGCGTTTTAGGCGGTAGTGCCTCGAAGGAATCCGTCCAGAAGATGATGTGTCAGTTGTTTGGACGCGAGAGACTGAATCCCCATGTCGCGGACGCGGCGGCATGTGCGGTTGGCGGATTGTTGCGCAAAAACGCGTGAAGCGGAACGGTAGGGAATGGAACATCATCAGCGTGCCAGCTTTTAATCGAACCCGTATGGAATCGAAACGTGAACAGAGTATAATTTTAAAATGGCAACCGAGGGAGAGGTTACCGGGTGCAAGTGTTTTAGGTGTGTCGCGTGTCAGTTCTGATAGAGATGGATTTGTATAGCGGTAACATCGAGAACAGAGTTGCATACGAATTCGGCAAGATTTTCACGGAACAAACGAGAATGTATCGTCTGTTTTGGGACGGCCGACTTTCCGCGGCACCCCGTTAATCTTCAAATACCAGCGCACGGTTCGCTCCGAGATACCCAGCAACTTCGCAATATCTGCCCGAGGAATACCTTCTTTCTCAAGCAAGTATACAGTATACGCCTTTAGCATCGTGAAGTCACGCCCGCGACGGGCATCCCCTTTTTTTTCTGTGTTCACGTGATTTTCTCCTTTCAGATAAAAAACGACGAGATGGATACGATAAGCCCTTTCAACTCTCTCCCCAGTGGTCTACCCCTCGTGATGAGGGGGAAACCGCAGGTTTTTGATGCGGTGAAGCGGTGGACTCCGTTGTGCTCCACCGCCACCCCTCCACTTCGCACACCTTCCGCTATACATCTTCTCGATCCACGCGTTTCACAACTCCCATCTGCGCACTTCTGTAAATACCCGCACCTGCTACCGCCACCTCCCGTTGTCAGCCGTTTTCCTGTCTGGGCTTACTTGGAATTGCCCACCCTCACCCCCTGCGGGACGTAGCTTCGCTTTCAGCGTAAGGACTGCTGGCGAATACGGTTCACACGGTATATCTCACCGTATCGTTTCGGCGGTGCGTTCCGGTCAGGCATTTTGTTCCAGGTTCCGGCACTGCGTTTTGTTCCGGTGCGTTCTGCTACGTTCTGTTCCGCCTCTCGGCTTTGGGGGGTGGGAAACGGTGACGGTCATTTCTCCAGCGTTTCGTGCCTGCGCACCGCCGCGGAAGCGGGTCAGCGGTATGCAGTCCCTTCACTTCAGAGAAATAAGCACGTCTCCGTAATCCCACCCCCGTCGCTCGGAAGCCTCCACGACACTCCGCGTCACTCCACTTCACTTCACGCCGGTGTCCTTCCACGTCATGCCTGACCTCCACGCCCCACCTTCACTCGTTTTCTTGCGTCCACACCGCGGCACCTCCACCGAACGACCGCCAGCAACTTTTGAAGTGAAGCCACGTCCCGCACCGAAGAGAAGATGAACCGATACCTCTATTTTTCAGGTAACCTGCGAACGTGTGATGTTTTGGGATTTACCTCTGACGTGACGCCTCCCCTTTTTTACTTGACTGAAAAAAGCAATGTTTTTATACTTTACTAAGGAAAAACAAACTCGCAGAATATTCAGACCCATTTTCAACAAGATACCACACTGTCTTTTGACAAGGCTGCCTGAATGCTATAATATCGTCCAAACTTTAGTATCTTTACATGAAGACTCTCAAATTCTGATTTTTTATAGCATCATCTCATAAATACTCCGTCGTGGGACCAAGTCTCGGCTTTGATTTAGGAGTAAATCGAACCCTTTTTTGCATTTTCTCTGACTCGGTTCCACACAACTTCTTTATGAGAAAAATTGTGGAGGAAAAAAATGCACAAGAAATGGATTGTATACGGGAGTATCCCTCTCGTTTTATGCTTGGCACTGTTCTTTTTCGGGTGTGTTATTCCTTCTTACATGGGTGGCACCAAGAAGGTCCGCCTGGCGTTAGAAGGTCCAGAACAGATTCCTGTCCAAGCGTCCATCGCGCCAATTGCGTTTTCTACTGGAGACTTGCATCTTAAATGGAAATCACTCGCAAATCTGAGAGAAATGGAACAACAAAGAGATCATCCAATGTCAGTATTTCAGGGCTTTCTCCCCAGAAGATCCGTCTCCGTAATTTGAGATGCACATCAGTCCTGGCACTATGAAAATCCAGATCGGTAACAAAATTGTCAGGAGAGGAGGTGACACAGATGGGTTGTGGGCATTGCTTCGAGCATACAACGATGCTTACGCCGAAATTGTGTTCCGCATTCATGCCGAGTTTGTCTTGGAAGATGGCTTTTTTACACCTTCACAATGGGCTGGGCATCTCATACTTGACAGACACCCCCCAAAAATGGCTTACTTTGAGATGTATGTCCCAGAAAGCACATTGAACTTCGATGTTAATAGAAAACATCCCGATGGGTATACCGTTACCGCTAATGGGGTCTGTCGCATTGAAATGACCGCTGGGGAAGATAGCACTAAGGAGATCGCTTTCTCGTCAGAAATCCCTATGGAGGAAGCACAACTTGCACTCGCAAGACGGTTTTACAAGGCACAAGAAATTGAATGGGTGCCTTTAGATGAGGCAGTAGAAAAAGCAAGATTGCTTGACCGTCCTATTCACGTCGTTTCAGCGGAAGGCACCTTTATGGATGAGTCGTGCTGAGGTAGTGGGAAAACTCTGAGGGCAGTTGTCCTCTCCAATAAAAAAACAATTAAGTATCTGAACGCTAATTTTGTGAATGTCTGGGTTTTAAACCGGGATCTCAGACAGCATCGTGATGCTAAAGGTGTTGAGGATATTTTACCATTGGAACGGGCGATCGTTAGCGGATGGAATAAGGGATCACCCGTGGATTGTCAAGTAATTTCAAAAGACTTAAAACTGCTTATGAGCCTACCCTTTAACGATTTTATGAGAAAATCTGGTTCCTCGTTTTATTTTAAAGGCGGAAGTCTCTATAGGGAGGTCTTGAAGGGAGCATTAGTAGGAATATACCAAGAGTACTAAAGTCTGCTAAAGTTTGGACAATATTATAATATTCAAGTCAAAGCACGGATATGTTTATGAAAGGATACCTGCTTTTCTGCTTTCTCGCATCTTAATCCTTAAAATTGTCCAAACTTTAGTACAAATATAAAATACGCGTTTTTCGGGGTCCGTCTTAAGTTTTATACTCGGTATCCTCCTGGATGTCATAGATATTAAAAAGAGATTCAGTGGCAATGAAGTCGAAATCCTCTATTTATCAAACTCACGTTATCATAGGGCTTTTTGCTTGCATACTGATGCTTTTAACGATAATTGTGAAAGATAGTTGCCCCCAGAGTGAGTTGTCAGTAGACGAGAAATGGTTTGATCTTGAGCAGAATGATGAACTCAGTGACGCTGAAAAGCATCTCATGTTTAGGGTAATGAGACTCGAAGCCCCCAGAGGCAACAAGTTCAGTGCGCAACAGGTCCGTGAAAGGCAAAGCGGACAGCAGGCTCGATCCCGCCGAAGGCACGGGTTTGGTAGGCTACGCGGTTCCAGAGAACCTTCATTACCCCGCCTGAACCCGGATCAGATCGCATTCAAGGATGGTGCAGCTACGATTCCCGATCGAGAGACCTTTGAAAAGTTATCGTATCAAGGAACAGATGTACGTGTGGATCCCCAACTGGCGGGAATCGAATTCGTAAAATTTCAGATTGAGAGGACACATACACAAAATCCACAACTTTACTTTATGAATACGGAGACCCATCGCTCCCATGAGAGTTTCATGAGTGCTGCCGGTCTGGGACGAGGACCTGGACAGATGCGGGGAGTGCTTAGCTATCGTCCACTCTCTATGGCACCGAATGGTACCCCCGGTGTTTATACCTTTGAGTTTAATCCAACCGACGCATTCCCTTTTGAAGAAATTAAGCTTGCACACGATCTGCTTGTGGCGGAGATGTCGATATTGGAAAATAGGCTCGGTTATTGTCCATTATGGGGAGCGATCGATATTTATTACCACGAAAAAGCCCTCTATGACGCAGCGGAATTCCCCGTCTACTTTGAGGACGATCTCTATGCGAATATTAGCTATCTTCCGCTGAATCAGGCAAGGTCATTTGGTCGATTGCGTATATTGGAGGTTGGCGAGCGTCCTTCACCACGGGACATTGTCATCTGCAAGACCCTACCGAACGAGATGTCGCGAATCGCTGGGGTTATCACGGGTGCCCGTCAAACGCCGCTTTCACATGTTAACCTCCGTGCGGTTCAGGACAAAGTCCCCAACGCCTTCATCGCTAAGGCATGGGAAAACAAGGAAATAGCACCGCTCATCGGTAGATATGTCTACTACGAAGTAAACGCAGATGGTTTTGAGATTAGGGAGGCAACGTTTAAGGAAGTAGAGAAATACTTCACCGATTTACGTCCCTCGAAGACACAGAAACCTGCGCGTGACCTCTCTGTTACGAAGGTGTTGCCACTTGATGGCATCGGTTTTGCAGATGCTGCAAGTTTCGGTGTAAAGACGGCTAACATGGCAACACTGCGGACGTTAGGGTTTCCCGAAGGCACAGTACCGAACGGTTTTGGGGTGCCATTGTATTTTTACGATGCGTTCATGAAACACAATGGATTCTATGCAGAGGCAGAAGCACTGATCAAAGATTCCGAATTTCAGGATAATTACGGGGCGAAGGAGGCTGATCTGAAAAGGTTTAGAGAACGCATCAAGAAGGCGGAAATGCCGACATGGATGATGGATGCGATTTCGGAATTACATAATGCTTTTCCAGAGGGTACATCCCTCCGATGTCGTTCCAGCACGAACAATGAGGATTTACCTAGATTCAGTGGGACAGGCTTATATGATTCCTACACACATCATCCAGACGAAGGACACCTATCCAAGTCGATAAAACAAGTGTTTGCAAGCCTTTGGAATTTCCGTGCGTTTGAAGCGCGCGAATTCCATCACATTGACCACTTCGCTACGGGTATGGGGATACTGGTCCATCCTAATTTTGCAAACGAATTGGCGAATGGGGTTGCTGTAACTGATGATGTCGTTTATCAAACGATAGGAAATTATTACCTCAACATCCAAGTTGGCGAGAACCTCGTAACCCATCCTGAAGGGCAGTCTATTCCAGAGGAGATTTTGTTGGATTGGTGGGACAGTGGGAACTATAGAGTTGTAACGACGTCTAATCAAACGACAGATAACGAACGGATTCTAACGGATGTGTACTTGCGCGAACTAAGGGGTTATCTCGCGGCAATACACAACAAATTCAGTCAGTTGTACGGTACCGCTGCGCAAACGGCGGATTTCGCTATGGAGATTGAGTTTAAAATTACGAGCGCGGGAAAACTCGCTATTAAGCAGGCGAGACCGTGTGTGCGGTGAGTTTCCTCAATTAAGTCTATAACGAGAAAAAATCATTTTAGTTCTTGTTGCGGTTGCTCCACTGTGTATCGTTTCATTCCTTGTCTCAGAAACAGAGGCAGACGGGACCTGTTACAATTGTGGTCGATCTGCGGATGAACAACACTATGACGTATGGTTGGTAATGAATCACTGTTCTGGTACAAACTCACAACAAACTCCACATTTCTGGAGTTATCCAATGTTCTCGATGGGAAACAGCGAGGATGAATGCCGAACGTTTATTTTGAGGTATCGAATTCAGCATTGTGGAAGCGATTAACAAAAATTGTGTAGCATACGTTTGTCTTTTTTGATAAAATCGTTCTTGTAGATGGCAGCCGCACAAGTTTTTTGAGGTGCGCCGAGAAGGGTAGAAGCCCCATCGCCGCGGTACTGCCATTGTTTTGGAAGAACAGTTGAAGTGAGAACCTACTTAACTGTCGCATAGAATCACTCGGTTTCGTGAAACTATTAGGTTAGCACGTTATATTAAAGACAATCGGGTGAAAACAGGAGGTACCCTTTAATGTTGATTAAAACGAGAACTATCATACAAGTCCTTGTGCTCACAATGGTACTTGTTTTTAGTGGGCTGTTGGTAATAGGGAGTTTTGATGTCACGGATTGGGCGCATGCCCAATCACAGAACCATTATGGTAGTAGTTACTACTTTGGAATCGACATATGGTTCATTGACCTACATGGCGGTTTCGCTAATTACTACCTTCACCCATAGTTGATCACCACTCCCATCATAGATGTGGGGAAACAAAGAAAAACATTCCGTTTCCCCACATCCCAAAATTTGATAAATGTTTTTTTTCTCGATTTTCTTTTTTTTTAGTTTCTCGAACGTTTTTGGAGATGTGCCGGAGGGGAGCTGGATATTAGGACTTGAGCCTGACTACCAGATTCCTAAAGACAATCCTCCAACGCAAGAGAAGGTTCTACTTGGGAAACGCCTTTTCTTTGATAAACGGTTGAGCCTTGATGAAAGTATGAGCTGTGCCACCTGTCATGTCCCTGAGAAAGGCTTTTCAAATGCGATGGAGGTTGCTGAGGGTGTCTCAGGGGTGAAGGGAAGCAGGAACGTACCTAGCGTTGTGAATAGGCTTTTTGGACAGGCACAGTTTTGGGACGGACGCAGCGAAACGCTTGAATCTCAAGCAGTGGGTCCCTTGTTAAACCCGGATGAAATGGGTATCAACGAGGTGCTCCTCACCGAGAGATTAAAAGCATACCCAGAGTATCAAACTCTTTTCCAGAAAGCCTTTAATTCCGCGCCAACTTTAGAGAATGTCAGTAAAGCGATAGCCTCTTTTGAACGCACACTCATCACTGGGGAATCCCTGTTTGACCGGTATGAGTGGAATGGCGAAACAGATGCGTTGAGTGCCAGTGCCAAACGAGGGCTTACGCTTTTTCGAGGAAAAGCGCGGTGTTCAATGTGTCACATCGGCACAAATTTCACCGACGAGAATTTTCACAATATCGGCGCGGGCGCGGAAGAGGGAAGAAAAGATCCGGGACGGATGCAGGTGACAAAAGATTCAGTAGATTCTGGGAAATTCAAGACCCCGACTTTACGAAACATTACGTTGACAGCACCTTATATGCATGATGGCAGTATAGCAACCCTTGAAGATGTCATTGCGTTTTATGATCGCGGTGGAGGACCGAATCCAAATTTGGACAAAGAGATAAAACCGTTGAAACTAACGGATCAAGAAAAAGCAGATCTGCTGGCATTTTTGAAAAGCCTCACGGGTCCTGTCATTTCGGTGAATGTTGAAGATTTGAAGGCACGAACACAATGAAAACATGGTTTCTTATACTGATCAGTTTTCTCATTTTCAAAACAGCGCCCCCCTGTATCGCTGCGGATGCAGATAACGAACGAGGTGTTATTCACGGTCGAGTGTTATTGGAGGGGGATGTCCCTGACTTGCCTCAGATCGTGGTTGATAAAAGCGTTGATTTTTGCGGTAAAAAGGTGACGGACCCCGTCTTAATGGTTCAAGATCAAGGTATCCAAGGGGCTGTTGTTTCCATAGAGTGGGAGGGAGATATTCTTATAAACAGTCCCCCCAAGCCTGTGTCCCTTCAAAGTCGTCAGTGTCTGTTTCACCCTCGTATTCAAGCTACACACGTAGATGCGTTCCTCACCCTTAACAGCGGTGATGAGATAGCACATAACCCGCACGGTTGGTGGAATGATAAAAAAACAGTGTTCAATATTACCCTCTTAGACCGGAATGTGAAGTTTAAGAGAAAACTCAAGTGGGACGGAACTTATCGGGTGGAATGTGATACACATACATGGATGAAGGCGTACATTTTGGTTTTTAAGCATCCATTTTACACGGTAACAGACGCGAAAGGTATTTTTGTGTTAAAGAACATTCCTGTGGGTGCCCACACACTTCGCGCTTGGCATGAGGTGCTGGGTGAACAGACAACGACAGTGATTGTGGAACCTAGCAAAGAGACAACGGCTGAATTCAGTTTCCCACTTGTAGATCATCGGCGTGAAGAACTCAAACCCCAAACGGTCTCCCCCTGGGTGCCAACGCGCAAAAAGTCAGAATTATGATTTTGGGGCGGAAGTCATGGATAAAAAACGAGAGAGATTCAAAAACCTCATCCGACAAAGTGTGCAGGGGTATGAAGTAAGCCTTCTCATCGCAGTGTGCCTCTCGGCTGTTATCCTTGTGAGCCTCTCGGTTCTTCGGTATATTTCAGATAAAGACGGTGGGACCAGAGCGTGCCCAGCAGACGATATTATCCATACTCTGAATTTGATACCCTCTACACAATTAGGCATTGCCGAGTGGCAAATAGGGGATTATGCGACCTATCGGTATAGTCCGATGTTAAAGACACCTCTATCAGCAATAACGCGGTACTTTGCCCCCCCAGCAATAAAAGTTCGCTTGTCCCCAAGGAATGTGAAGTTTCATATCATCGGTGAATTGAACAAATCAGGAGAAAGGCGTTATTGGATGCGGAAGAGTGGTTTTGAATTTTTTAGAGAGATTCCCAATGCAATTTACCGTTTGGTTATGCCTAACGATTTGCGAATCACGCCCGAATCCCCCCGTTTCAATTTTGTAAGGAATTATGTCCCGGAGCATTCACTGGATTGCCACCAGATGTCTACGCCGCTGGCAACGCTTGTCAAGCAAGATGAGGTTACTCTTGAATTATCAGCCGGGCGTTTTGACTGTATTCATTATCGCGTTGAATTTGGACAGAATTCCATACCGATAGAAATTTGGGCATCCCCCCAAATTTCGCCGTTGGGGATTGTTCGGGTCAGTACACCGTCTGAAGTTTTAGAACTCACGTCTTATGGGCAAGACAGGGACATTAACATCCCTAAACTGATTCAACCTGTTATTGACGGCATCTCAACATTAGAAAGAGGATGTAGTTCTTGTCATGGTTCCCCCTGTCACGAATTCATTGATCCACCGCTTTAAATGCTCCCTCCAAGCTGTGATATTTCTTCTGCCCTTCATTGTGCTCATTGTGGCATGTGGGAAGAAAGCAAAGGATATCCACGATTTTGGAGACACGACAGATGTAACGGAGAGTGTCTATCATCGCTTGAAAGCAGGTATGTTTGATCCCGCTACGGATCCTATTGTCTACAAAACCATAAAGCTCCTCCATTTTCGGGATATCCGCCAGTTGTCCGGGGAACTACCGTTGGGATTCAAAGAAGTACCGCATGAGGTTGTACGTATTTCGTGGGACAGAGGGGCTTTTCGAGTTCAGTCGGATGACAAAGGGCGGGTCGTCATCTATATGGACGCGGAGACGCTTCTCAGCCATGTACAGATATCTACGCTCAAAGAGTTCAATAATATGATAGAATTCAGAGAATTCTTATCCAAACCCTTTCGATGAGTCGGGACTCATACATCAGAAATAGGACGTACGCGCCCTCGTTGTTTGCGAGTAAAAAACCGCCCCAAACGCTTCCCGCCCCCGTTGATAAAATTCCGTCAGCGATCCATTTTTCCGAATGTTTAATTCATAAGAATGGTCCGAATGTTTCAGATAGTTTTTTTATGGAGGTTCAGTAAAAATGAAAATTCCATCGCGTTTTCGGGTATCAGTGATTGCCGTGTTGATTGTATTTAGTATACAGTGTTTATCCGTTGCTCAGCCTCTGTCTGTGAAAAAAACAGCAGAAATGGATGCTCACCGACATGCTGGGATAGATGTAAAACCAGGACTGTGGTTCTCGTTTGGCTGTATGTTTGGTCCTATAGGGTGGATGAGTGGCTCAGTCTTTGATTCTCCTCCACCGTCATATAGACTCCTTGGGAAGTCCTCTGAATATATTGCTTTTTACCTGGATGCATACAAGGTAAGATCTAGACAACTGCAATCTTCACACGCACGCAATGGGTGCCTGATTTCCAGTACCTTCTTCGGTCTCGGCATGCTTTCGAGTTTCTTGCTCTTTGACTAAAGTTTGGACAATTCGTGTCCATTTTATGGTGAGGTTTGAAGATGTATCTAAAATACTATTGTTTTATCGGCTACTTGGTATGGCTCATTATGGTGGGGTGTTCCCCCGCAAATCACATTGTCGAATTTGATGAAGCATTTGAGCTCAGAGCGTTTCTCAAAACCCATATTCGTGAGTTGCGAGGGCAGCGGGTTCAGTTTCAAATTCGCACTCGGCAGGGGGATCCCGTTCCGTTTGGTCTCTTAAGGTTCCAGTGGGTTGAAGGAGGGCGGATGAGTTTTCAAACGGACCCGAACGGCATGCTGAATATGGAGTTTGAAAAAGATATGTTGGATTACGAGGTGATAGTCTCCGCGGAATCAGAAGATAGCAGGATTCGTGTAACATGGTAGGCTATTCCTTTTTCATTGGTGTCGTCCGTCCGTGCCGATCGAGCGTTTAAAAACCTCGCCAACAACGAGGGTGCGCACGTCATAATCTAAAATAATGTAACCTTTCGACCCCCATGTTACGTTCCCTCAATCAATAGATAGTACACGATTCGGGAGGTAGTTTGTAATGGAGCAGAACGGCGCTCAGCTCATCCAACGGATACTCCAGGGAGACCAAGAAGCATTCACCCCCTTGGTCAAGAAATATCAGTAGAAAAAAATGTTCGAGCGGCTGTTAAAATCTCATCCTCATTTGTTGGCGGCTACTTGTTTTTTGGTGATCACGCTAGCAATGGCTTGGCCTGTTGCGCGGCGTTTGAACACACATGTCACCCCGGGGCATGAACCTGCGATATCGGTTGCATATCTCAACCTTTGGACCGTGGCGTGGAATCATCACTGGCTCAAGGGACACGTTGACAAATATTGGGATGCCAATCAATTCTATCCTCATCAGAAAACACTTGCCTATTCAGAACCTCAATTTGGCATGGGCTTACTGACTTTCCCGCTGGTGTGTCTGGGTGTAAACATCGTTACAGCATATAACCTTCTCCTGCTCTTTTTTCTCTGGGGGGCGGGTATGGCAGTTTATATGCTCTGCTGGTACCTTTTTGGAAAATTCGAGAAAAAGTCTGTCAATACACAGACTGCAGCATATCACAATTACCGATGGATGGCAGCTGTCATGGCAGGCATCCTATACGGTTTTCATTTCTACATGTTTGCTGAAATGGGGGTCCTCCAATTAATGGCGACCCTTTTTCCACCCCTTACCTTCTTAGGTATCCACCGATTCTTTGACAACAGCAGATGGCGGGATGCCCTCCTTTTTTGCACAGTTTTTCTCGGATGTTGGTATACGTGTGCCTATTATGGTCTCTTTCTAAGTGTCTTTGTCGCCTGTTTTGCAATCAAATTGGGATATCGAAAGGTGCTAGAATTAGAGAAAAAAAACTTGATTCGGGGGGCAGTGACAGCCACAATCACACTCGTCTGTTTAGTACCACTGATTATAGGGATGCAATCTGCCAAAAAAGCAATGGGGCTGTCTAGACCTAAATTCATGGTTGAGCAGATCTCTAGCGTGTTTATGGATTACCTGAGAATCCCCCAAAATAGTTGGCTTTACGGGAGATTTCTGGACATCGGGAATCCAGATCGAGGCATATTTATAGGAGTGTCGCTCCTATGCCTCGGTGCCACCGGTGCAATAGCAGTTCTTCGGACAAGAACACCTAAACACTTCGGTGAGAAACATTTAGTAGGCAGAGGAATACCGCAACGAGTACAGAACGCATTGTTCCCACAAAGCTACGGTCTTTTTTACCTATCCATGGCCGCTTTGGCTTTCTGGCTTTCCTTTGGTATGGCATTAATCCCGACAGATGCGATAGGTTTAGGGGTATACCGTATCCTCGCATGGCTATCTCCTTACAACCTCCTTTATCAATTTGTCCCCGGCTTTTCTTCTATCCGGTCACCGTATCGGTTTGTCGTTTTCTGTAACCTCTTCCTTGCTGTCCTCGCTGGGTGGGGTCTCCTTTGGCTCACCCAACGTGCGGGGCCGCGGTGGAGATCTATTCTTGTCCTATTCCTGCTGACATTTACGCTTTTTGAGTTCTGGCCGTCCTGTACACGGGTCTTTAGAGTTCCAAGAAACTTAACGGAACTGCCGCCTATTTACCAACATGTAAAAAAACTGCCCGTAGCTGCAACTTTGATTGAGTTGCCTTTAGAAAGAGCGTTTTCGCAGCGGGGGGTAGAACCCCAAGCACGTATAGTGTATTATAGCACCTTTCATCGGTTAAGAATCACCAATGGCTATTCTGGTTTTACGCCTCTCGCCAATGTTGAGCTCAGTACGGTCATTGCTGAATCTGTGGCTGAAAAGGTCCTGGAAGCATTCAAAACCTTCGGTATCCAATATATTCTGACACACGAAGATGAACTCAACGAAAACGAAAAACAAAAATTGCGGGTTTTGGAAGGGAAAGGGTTAACCTTACTTGCGCGTGAAGACACAGATAGCCTCTACAAAGTAAACTTTAATTCTACAGCCGTAGAAGATCCGCTTCCCCCGATTGAGGCACTGACATTCTATGAAACCCGTACCTCTCAGGGCCATGTTACCCTCTGTCTCTATTATCAAGTAGATGAAGGTCAATGTGAACTGACAACACCGTGGAAACGCAGGATTGAATATGACGTAATGTGGTATTCCAAATCAACACAGAATGAACCGATTCTTGTTAGCACAGGGGTCTATCGCAATAGCAAACTCCTCACCAAAACAGGCAACGCTATCGAAATAAATCTGCCCGCGCCCCCACCAGGTGAATACACGGTCAGTGTTCGACAACGTGCAGTGGCGGATTCCAACACAATGCGCGGTCTTTGTCGCATACACGAAAGTGGCTTCGTCAATTTTGAACCAATATTATGAAAACTCGACTGTTCCTTATCCTCGTTTTTTGCGCGACAGCACTCTTAACGTTTGGGATATACCTCGATTTCCAAAGTAAGAAGAAAGTTGTCTCCCCTTTTCACAAGATCACCAGCGATGCACCGCTGAGCGATAGGTATAGCTACATTTCGCCAGTGCAACTGGGCGTTCAGGCGTGGCACCTCGGAGATTTTGCTGCGTATCAATTCAAAACAAATACCGATCGCAAACGACTCACCTTTCATGTCGCCGCGAAGCCGGAAGGTACCACTTCCAACGAGTTCTGGTTGAGAGTGAAGGGGCTTGTCCGTTTGAATGAAGTGGATCTTGAATTCTGGAGGCTTCTGAGTGTGAAGTCTCTCCGCTCTAGAAGGGACAGTATCGAAATTATTTTTGCCAGCGGTGCAGTTCCATTTTTAAGACCGCCCCCCTTTCTGCCGTATCCAGTGCTTCTCGAACCTCTTGGAGAAGTGTCCGTGGAAACCGCGAATGGGACCTTTAAATGTCAGCATTACTACGCCTATTTACAGGCTCCAGATGGGAGTACAAAACCCTTATTGGAGCTCTGGGCAAACAGTTCGGTACGACCTCTCGGCATCGTCCGGGCTCGCTGGCGCGATGAAGTGCTGGAATTGGTGGAGACACAGACACAGGTGTTTAGCGATATTCCTGAAATGCTCTCAAAAACAATAAAAGTCAATAACTCGCAGGTGCCTCGTATTGCATCTCACAGACAGGAAAACGAACGTCATCCGGCAAAGTTTTCCGAGTTCCCATCAGCATCTGTATGTACGCAATGTCATGATGGCAACATGGGGGGGAGGCACTTAAAACTCGAGGCATTCTTCGTCTTAAGCGGGGCGGAGCTAGATCTGACAGAGGCTTTATATCATACCTATGCTGCCCAATTGACACATCCGCACAAACGCCTGTCGCTCCAAACCACCTCAACACGAGGACAGCGATGGAGTGAGTTGCGGTTTACTTGGGCAAAGGGCAGTTTCTCAGTGTTCGTAAAAAAACACCCATTGCGTCGTTTAGTGTTCTTCCTAGATGATGTTGCCCACCAAGGCAGCATCCTTGTGACTCCGACAAAGGGACGTGTTATTTTGCATGCTATCCCCCCTTTCTTGTGATCCGAATACCATAGGGCTTACGCGATAATGTTTGACAGAAACTCCTGAAACCTGTAATGTGGTCTGATGTCAAGTACCCCCGACTGAAGTCGGGGGCTTGTTAAAGCGTTAGTGCCAACAAGCCTGTTGCAATAACGGATTTCTCGTTTCATATCACAGACCACAGCGAGAGTGTTTCTCATGATCAGATTCGGACACTCTTCATAAAGAGAAAGGTAAGAATAGAATGCGATACACACTAATTGTTAATATATTTCTGAGTTTGCTTTCGGGCTTCCTTGGCTGCGGCAGCGAACAAGATATCACGACAGAGAATTCTTCGATCGTGCTGAGTGACTCAGAGAAGACAGCCCTTGCAGAAGAGCCTGCATCCGTAGAGCATTCCTTGCAACTTCCAAGAGAAGAACGAGAGAAAAAAGTGCGGGAAATGCTGAGGAAGTATCTCGATCTTAAAGACAAAGACCCAGAGGCATCACTGAAAGCACTCGAAAATGCCTTTTATCTCGTTGCCAAAGGTGAACATCCTCTTATGGAAGAATGGTTAGAGATTATGCCACGGATTGTTGGCGTAGACGAAAGCCTACTCACTGACCTCCAGCGACTCAATGAGATAGAACTTGAAATCGCTCGACAGAACGATGAAGATAGAGAATATATCCACGAATTGGAAAAAACGGGTGAGGAATTGCAAGCTGCGATTAACAATCTTAAAGCACAAGGCTTAGATCCGAAGACCTTTAAAATTCCTGTCAAGATAGATATAGACGAATGAATTGCTTCCTTTTCATTAGTATTGTTCCTGTAAAAAGGTTTTTAGCCATCGTACCCGTGTGGCGTGTTAATTATGAAGTTACAGTGCCTGATACAACAAGAACTCTTGAATAATCTTATGAGCAAGCGTTTTTTTGTTGCCGTCGTCATGACGGTTCTGCTTGTTGTTGCCAATACGTCTGTCTTGATTACGGCATATAAAGAGGGGCTGGACGACTATAGCCAGCGAGTATCCGTGAATCGCAAGGAAGTCACCGAAGTTCCCACCTATTCGTTATTAGCGTTGAAGGTTCTACGCCCTCCTACCCCTCTGAGTATCTTTAGTGCGGGATTAGAGACGCGTTTTGGCAGTGAAATTGACATCGGATTTGACAGCGTACCGACCCTCTCCAGTTCCCAGAAGCCCCTCGGCTTAAAGAACCCATACCTGAAACTTTTTTCACAGATAGATCTGGTATCTGTTTTTCAAGTAGTGCTGAGCCTACTTGCCCTTATCTTTGCTTATGATGCAATTGCGGGGGATTGGGAAGCGGGTACCTTGCGCTTGGTTATCTCACACCCGGTACAGCGAGGCACTATTCTATTTGCGAAGTATATTGCCGCCATGCTCTGCCTGCTGCTCCCCGTGTTGCTGAGCCTGCTGATGTCACTGATGCTTTGTGATCTGTCGAGTTCACTGCGAATGGAGAGTGCCGATTTTCTTCGGGTTGGCTGTATCTTTTTGACGACAATCACCTATCTATCGGTTTTCTACTTGAGCGGTTTGCTCATTTCCACAATAACCCGCCGAGCTTCGACTTCCCTGATATTCAGCGTGTTCCTGTGGGTGTTTTGGGTGCTTATCTACCCCAACTGGGTATCTGTTACGCTGAAATCTGTGGGGGATCAGCGGGTCGAAAGAATATCCGTAGATCGGCACATTGCACAGATTTCCGAAGCAGCTGATAGAGAAGAACAGAGGTACTTAGCCAACAGTCCCCTTCAGGGAAAGCCTCCGAGGTTTCGTGATATCTTTGGTGTCGTGAGTTGGCAACACGGGGACTTCCCCCGTATTCAGGGCGAATTGAAAAATCCGGCATCCCCTTTAGTGGTGCATTTGCTCCGTTTTTATGAGTTCAGTGTGACGCTGCGGATCCAGAGTGCCGAAAAGATAGGCTTAATCCGCCAGCAACTCGAGGCACAGACATACCTCCGGCAAGCACAAACAGAGGGACGTCTCTTGAAAATCAGTCCGGCGTCACTCTACACGCAGGTAACCTCTGCGTGGGCCAGCACCGATTTAGGTGCCATGCACGATTATGTCCGATCCGCTCAGGCATACCGGCACGCCCTCATTGACGCTTTTGAAGACCAAAATGCCTTCGGAAGTCTGCAATGGTTCGCCACCAACCAAGGTCCCCTAGACATGTCGTTTTTGCCCCACTTTGTCTTTAAACGCTCAGATATCAGAGAGAGTGCACAACGCGCACTGCCGGGTATATTTTTCTTGTTGTTAGCCAATCTGGTCCTATTCACGGCAACAATTTTGATTTTTATCAAAATTGAAGTTTAGAGGTTCGGCTACATGATTTTGCATATTGTCAGACGCGAACTTTTAGCGCATCTCACGAGTCTACGTTTTGCTCTCACTACGTTCATCCTTTTTGCATTAATGGCCACCAATGCGATTGTGCATCTTCGGACGCACCCGGAACGGGTGCGGAAGTATTCAGAGAACATCATCGCATCTCACACTGCTTTGGAATCCCGAACGCAGTTGTATCTGCTGCTGCAAAAAGGGCCCGGTACGCTTTACAAACGTCCTTCTTCGCTTGCCTTCGTTGCACATGGCGGTGAAGCGTTTCTGCCAGGGACAATTGAGAATGGAGGTTCATGGAGTCTAACGGGGTTTAGTTTGAGTGCGTTAAAAAGCGTTTGGTGGATGGGGGAGCCGCGCCTGAATCGGGGTGAGAGTAACCCGCTTCGTTCGACCTTTACGGAGATAGATTGGGTTTTTATCATCACCTATTTGCTATCTCTCCTCCCCTTCTTGTTTACCTATGACTCGATTGCTGGAGAGCAAGAACAAGGGACGCTGCGTCTCTGTCTTGCGAATCCGATTTCACGCCATACCCTCTTCATTGGCAAGTTCTTCGCGACACTCCTTGCTGTCCTGATTCCGTTTTACTGCGCAATGTTGTGCAATCTCGCGATCGTGTCTACCAACAATTGGACCCAGTTCGACGGGACAGACTGGATATATTTAGCCATCATCGGGCTGATCGCCTCTTGCTATGCTGCTCTCTTCATTGCCGTAGGGCTTCTCGTCTCCGCCACCACGCAGGAACGCCAGTGGAGTTGCGTCCTGCTCTTGTTCATCTGGGTCACCGTTGTCGTCTTTATGCCCTCGACGTTGGGCACTCTTGCAACAAAATGGATGCCCCCCCTCCAAACGCATCATCAATTTCAGAGGGCAAAACAGGGTGCCATTGAACAACTTACGAGCGATTTCACGCATAAAATCGCAGCCGCAAAAGAACGTCAATTGAAAGCAGGGAATGCCTGGAGTAAACTTCAAAAACTGGCGAAAATGTCCCCTGAAGACGCTAGGCAACTGGCAACATCTTTGCACGAATCTGAAAAGGTAGACGATTCGCAACTCCGCCTCATGGCAGCACGCGTAAACGAAGATGTGAAGATTCGTGAGCATCTCAACCGCCAGCGGTTCGAGGCACAAAGAACCCAAATACAGCACATGAGAGCTATCACCCGGTTCTCTCCGGCTGCCCTGGTTCAATACACTATCGAGTCGATGGCAGGGACTGGATATAATCATCATTTGCAATTCTTATCAAACGTGGACCTTTATATTAGAGATTTCCGACACTTCATCGATGAAATGGATCGGAGCGATCCGGAAAGCCTTCATATCATCGGTATTCCGAAAGGCATGTCGAAGAAACCTATTTCGCCACGGCTGATCCCGAAATTTGAAGATAAGATTACGTTTAGAGAGACATTTAACACAGCGATTGTGGATATGCTGTGTCTCGTTTTACTGTTGATCCTTTTTCTCTTCACAGGATTCTGGGTTTTTTTACGCGCAGATGTGTGAATGCCAGTCCTCCACTACTGAATAGAGAGGGTTAGGGATACAACGTTTATCTTTGTAGGTCAAGAAAAAATCAGACTGATTCTTTTTGATCTTATTTTCAGATTTATGTTAGACTTTCTGATAATTCAGTAAGGATAGGGTAAGAGGATTACGAGGGATCTCTACCTTATCATTGTTAACCGAAAACCCTCGAATAGATTTACGCAACGTATGAACTTCAACCGCTCAAACGCTTATCATCAAAAGGAGACCTTGATGATGAAAAAAATGGATAGCTCTCATGGGATACGACTCAGTCTATTAGCATTGTTCACCTTAGTGATGGGATTCCCCACATACTCCCAAACGATAGGAGACGTCATCCCAGCAGATAGTTTTCTCTCTCTCAAGTTACAAAACTTAGCAGCATGCCGCGAGGCAATTGAAACCTCAAGCGATTGGGATACGGCATCAGACTTCATCACCGCTTCTCCGAAATGGCCTGCCGTGAACCAATTCCTGCAGATGCTCCCCATATTTTTCGGCACAGACGTTCAAGGGGTCATTGAAAGTTTTTTGGGAGACGAAATTGCCCTCAGCGTTTCCCCCGGTCCAGCAGGACTCCTGATTGGGATCGTTATACAAAATGAAGGCAAAACCGCCTCCGCAGAACAGACCCTCTCCCATTTAATCACAACACTTGACGGCATGGGAAATAAAGTGAGACGGGCTTCTGACACCTATCGGGACATCCCCTATCAGACCACACACTTGAACGACCAAGAGATCACTTACGGTAGCCTCAACAGCGATATCTTCCTTGTTGGTAACACCCCCGAGTGTTTCAAGAAGATGACGGATGTATACAAAAAGAAACGTGCCTCCATCACAGACAGTTCCCCTGTCTATCGTTCCGCCGTCGATAGATTTGGAAAAAGTGAGGTTTTTGGCTTCGTTGATGTCACACGGGCTGAAAACTATCTGAAAGCCCTGTTCCCTCCGGCTGTCAGCCGCGAATTGGAAGCCTTTCAGACGTTGGTATACACTTGGGATTTGTTGCAGGGCGGCGGGGGACTCCGTCTCTACGGAGAGTTGGCTCCTTCCCGGCAGGACACCGTGATCCCACGTCTGAAAGCAGACGCAACACTCCAAACCACACGAGTACTCACCGGCACCGAAGATTGCTTCATTTCTCTATCTCCCACCTGTGCTTCCGTCCTTTGGCAGGCACTCCTCGGTTCGCAGCATACTGTCTCCGAACTCCAAAGTTTCCTGTTCCCTCCTGCAGCAGAAATACAAACCGCCCTGGCAGGCGAACAGACACTCGTCATAGACATTTCCAGCCTCTTATTAAACTTCTCGGGATTGTATACCGCGGATATCAACACAACCCAGGGCACTATAGACTCCGTCAGAGTTAAATTACCCCAACTGAACGTCGGGGTGGTCTTCAAGCCGGACACCTCCGAAAAATGGCAGACATTCTTCAACCGATCCCTTGAAAAGTTCCACGCCCAGGTATCTAAAGATGAATATAAAGGCATCCCCTTCAATGTCGCCTCGATCCCCGGCAACCTCTATTACGGAAATGTCACGGTATCAGAAAACGATCTTTTTATTTTGGCATTTTCTCAGAAACAATTTCAAGCCACTGTTGACGCTGTTTTGGACGAAACGTCTACGATCGACCTGCAGGCTCGACTTGCGAGGATTGAGTCACCCCCTGCTGGCGTTTTTCTAATCCACCTCGGAGCACTGATAAGTGCACTCGCTCCCACAAACCCGTGGATCCCACGGGAGACAGTATTCTTTATGAAAACGATGGAGCCCCTCCTCGCGTCCCTTGTTGTTCAAGAGGAGAGCGCATCGCTGGACATCACACATGCCGCGGATGAGAAGGGGATTGATGCTATCGCAAAGTTAGCCCCCTTTTTGTTTATTGCTATTACAGAACAGACACAGTTCGGGGAATAATCTGGATCAGAACGTTTCACGATAGAAAACGCTTGTCATTCAAAACGGGAGGAAAAACGCTTGAGGAAAGTGGTTATTATCAGTCCGTTCGTTCTTGTTTTAACTTTGCTGATCTTTCTACCGCGACTGTTATCGCTTTCAGAACACTGGGCAAGCGATGAAAGCTTATGGATGGAACGTTCGCGGGACTTCTTTTTTGCGCTGCACACCAGGCATTTCGCAGATACCTACATCACCCATCATCCGGGTGTAACAACGTGCTGGTTAGGGAGCACTGCAATCTGGAACAAATATAGACAGGATGGCTTTTCTAGAAGTTGGTTTCACTCCGCTGAGTTTCTCTCTCCAGAAATGCTGGCGAGCATAAGATTTCCCATCGCTGTGGCGACAGGCATCCTCATTTTAGTCGCAGGAGGGCTCTTATACCGTTTATTCGCAAAACCAATGACCGCAGGACTCAGTACACTCTTTTTAGCGATTGAGCCGTTTTTGCTGGCAGAAAGTCGGCGCACACACACGGATGCCTTAACATCCCTTTTTCTGTTTTTATCATTGCTGTTGTGGCTCTGCTATCTGGAAAGTGAGTCGTTGCGTCGACGGGATATCATTCTTTCCGGGATATGTTTTGCCTTCGCCTGTCTTACAAAAAGCCTGGCCGGAGCATTCCTTTTATTTCTCCCCCTGTTATTCGGCTGGTACATCAAACAACGTGGGGTGCCTTGGGTGAAAATCTTCTGGAGCGCGATCTTGTGGATGATGACCACCGTGCTTACAGTGCTTGTTGCCTGGCCCTATATGTGGACAGTCACGTTCAATCTTTGGAACCTCCCGATGTTCCCCGTCCTTTTCATAGGAAGTGGCATCCTCTTGATTTGGAGCTTCAGAAAACTAATGGACAGCCCTTCCGTACTCACACGAACCGAACTTTTGATTTTAGGGTATGGACTCTTCATGACAGTCGGTGGGGTACTCTCTGCTGTAGTCCCCGTTATAGGGGGTATGTATGGCGCAACCACAATGGCGCATCCAACGCCAACGCTGTTTTTAGGTGAAATCCGTTACAACCCAACCCCCCTCTTTTTTCCAGTGATGTGGTTTGTTTGGAGCACGCCCCTAACACTCCCGTTAATGGGAGTCGCGGTGTATCATGCATGGAAACAGAAAAGACATACGGAAAAAACGTTTCGCGTCGTGGTCGTGCTGAGCCTATTCGTGCTATTTTACCTCATCGGGTTGAGCATCGTGGCAAAGAAAATCTCTCGGTATATAGTGGTTTTTCTTCCAAGCGTTAGCCTCCTAACGGCATTGGGAGCCGTTCAAGTAGCACAACTTTTCAAGAAAAGACGGATGCGATATATATTCCTTGCCGCCGTCATTCTTCTACAAATCGCACCGATTTTGCGACTCCATCCATATTACCGTGCCTATTATTACCCGCTTTTATCAGGGAAGTGGGTGTCCCAAAATACGAGTAGTATTACAGGGGCAGGATTAGATTTAGCAGCGGACTATCTAAATGCGCTACCAAACGCACAGCACCTGCGGATCCAACTCAGTAGTCTATTTACCGAAGATTTGGCACACTATTTCGTCGGACACGCGACCTTGCGAGGCACCACGGACACGCCTAGCACCCTTGATTACGAGGTGGAGCATTTATACGATAAGCAGATTCAGGGAACTCCTGTAGATCCTCCGCCGACAAACTACATGCAACCTTACAAGTGGCAACCCAGCCCCGAAAATGCTCGTGAACTCGAACATGTTGTCCGTTTAAACGGTATTGACTATGTTTGGATTTACCGAATACTCCCACCCGAGGCAGCACCCGATTGATACCTAAAATCCGAGAGTTCTTGGGCTTTTTGATCGCCGGAGTACTCCTCTTGTTTCTCATAAAGCCCTTTGTGCAAACGCAAGGGGACCTGAAACAGGCAGCGTTTCAGATACACTGGCATTGGCTTATACCTTCGTTTGGTGTGTTGCTTTTTTACCGAAGTTTTTACATTTACCCCTTTACTGTTCTGCTTAGGGGTCTGTCGAGAAAAGACGTACCTTCTCGAGAAACCTTTATACTCTTCCATCTGGCGAACATCACGCGGTATCTCCCTGGTCGCATATGGGGTGTTGTGAGACTGTTGTCTTTAAGCGGACAGTTTGGATTGAGCAAAACCGCCACTGCCAGCAGTCTCACCTTACACGTTGGTATTGAGACAGGGCTCGGGGGGCTGATTGCGATGTCCCTGCTGTTTTCAAAACAGATGCAAGACACGGCAAGAGGGACCCTTGAAAAGATGTCAGGACACACCTTGCTTTTGTTTTTCGCTGTAATGGGGTTCCTGGCAGGTCTGGTCTTTTTGATCCCGAAACTGGCACATCACGCCCGGTCGTTTCTGAAAACATTCTTACCGCTTCTGAAAGATACGCGTTTGTGGGGGAATATCCTTGTCGTTCATAGCGTGTTGTGGTTCTGCCAAGGACTTGCCTTTTACCTTTTTGTCCGAAGCGTTGCATCCGTGCGGTGGGCAGACGCAGGCGTCCTCACTGCGAGTTATGCGTTTGCTTGGATTGTCGGTTTTTTGAGTTTCCTCACACCGGGGGGATTGGGGATACGCGAGGGACTTCTCGGCGTGTTGTTAGCAAACTAAACGCTCGTTGCGCTGCTCTGCCGAGTGTGGATGCTGACTGTGGAGATACTCTTGGCGGGCACGGCTTTTTTGCTTCACAACAAGGATCGTTATGACGAAAAACATTCACCTCACGATCTCTGAAAGACATCGCGAGAATACAGAAAACGTCCGTATCACAGGACACACCGAGAACGGAGAAGCCTACACTTTTCATATCAAAGGTGAGAACGCCTGGTGGTTTGAAAGTTTCCTCACCGAAGGCACCCAGATCACCCTCACCCGTGTAGAAACCTACATCGTTAAACGTCTGTATCGACTACTTTCGCAAGCACATCCCTGACACCGAGCCGCTGCATCTCTGTGACGAGAAACGTATCACCGAGACCCATACCTGTCCGAGTCAAGACGTTCTCCGTCAAGAGCTCCGAGAGACCCTGAAAATCGCCCTCAATTGCCTCACAACGCTCCGCCGCGAGGTGTTTGTGTTATATTACTATCACGAACTGCCTATCAAAGCGATCGCATGCCATCTGAACCGTTCTGAAGGAGAACCCGATAAAATCACACCTGCGAAATGCCCGTCTCCAGCTTCAGGAGGTCTTGCCCCCTTACACCGATCCCTCTTTTTTTTGATGTGGTCCACCGCCACAACGCCCGACCAACCCCCCCTAAGACAGTTCGGAAGAAGAAGTTTTGAAGATGCCCACCCTCAAACCCTGCCTTCCACGGCAACTGTCGGAGTGCTTGTTTCTCGTATGACGTGGGGTTGCCAGCCTTCCGTTACACTTACAGGCGTGTTTTCTGATCATATCGAGGGTTCACCATTTTAAACCATCACGTTACGCACATTTCTGAAAATAGCCGTGCCATGCACCGAGGCGTCCCAACGCCCCTTTCAAAGTATCACCCCCCTACACTCCAGCATATCAATAGGTTACGGCAGTAAGGAATGAAGAAAGAAGCGTGATACAATCTGCCTTCGTGCGTTGCACTGCCAAGCGATCTTTAAAGTGGCACTCTATGAACGTGTATATTTGGGAACGAGAGCGAATGGGTAGTTACGATCAAAAGGGGTAAGTCGTGCGAAGCGAAGCGAAGCACACCCACCGCGGCTAAAAACCTGACGGAAACCCACGGATAGGAGCGTTCCCCGATTCCCGACTGCTGCCAACGACTGGCGAACACAACAAAATACCCAAAACGCATGCTTGAGATATACACCGGCATGAATGAAATAATAGAGACTCACATACCCGACGTGCTATCAGTGGAACGTGTCTTTTTCAATCACAATCACACGTCTTGCTTATCCACAGCAGCAGTGATGTATATGTGTATGTTAGCAGCAGAACAGGCAGGAATTGCGTCACATGCCTTTACACCACAACAAGTCAAGATGGCATGTGGATGTGGGGGCAGTGCGAGTAAAACCGCAGTGCAGTCGTTTGTCTCTAAAATCACGGGTGCTGAAATAAACAACGCGCATATAGCCGACTCGGTGGCGTGTGCGATGGCAGGCTTGCTGCGAACGTGGGCACGTAAAAAACCTGTTTAAAAAGGAGATATCCAATGACACATACGTTCGTCAGATGTTTAACTGTTTTTTTTCTTGTAATAATTTATTTTTTGGTTCTAATAACGATAAAATTATATTATCCAGGCGCAGGTCTCCCACTTTGCGATTATATGTTTGCGATTCCTCTTATGATTGCTGCCCTTGCGGGGTTAGCCCTTCTAATCGGCGGCGGAGATGATTAGAAGGATTGACGTTTTTTTCTGTTTATCATTTTCATGAGTCAACCGTAACCGCGTGATTTGTTGTCCATTTTGTGTAACAGCCGCTGATTTGAAACACATCGTCCTCCCCCATCGTTAAGATTGTCAATGACACATTCATTGCCTATCATGTGGAGGTCTCTGCATGGCAAAAGTAACCATCTCACAAGCCGTCGGGTTGACAGGCGTATCCGAATCCACCATCCGTCGCGACATCAAGTCTGGCAAGGTCTCATCAGAAAAAGACGCGAAAGGACATCGTAGAATAGACACAGCCGAGTTGCAACGCGTCTATCATTTGACAGAGCCACATGACAGTCAAAAGACTGCACATGACAGTCAGAAAGTCATCACCGTTTTAGAGAACCAAGTCGCCGATCTTCAAGCACAACTCAAACTGTCTAACCAGCGTGAAACAGCACTCATTGACGAAAAATCCAAACTCCTTGAGCTACTCACTGCCGAGAAAGCCGAAAAACGCGCCCTCATGCCACCACCGGAAGAAAAACAAGGACACCGAAAATCACCGAACTGGTTGCGCCGTCTCATAGGCGTTTCCTAAGAAGACCCACCCGCGACCCCTGCCGTGCGCGCCAACAGTAAGGTGCTTGTCTCTCGTGTAAAGGTTATAGTTGCTTCACCGCTACGGCGAGGCAATACGTGCAGTTGCGTTCGCTACAGGTTTTTTTACATCTCAATCATGCCAACAAGCACAGCGAGTAC
>JBAJNK010000065.1:0-15439 GCA_036881805.1 Flavobacteriales bacterium | reverse complement strand
CCTTTGCGTGCTTACACCCTTTTCCGTACAAAGCAGCTTAGCATGTTCTCTCAAGCGTTTTGGTTCTTCTTTCCTCAGTCTGGCCATATTTACCGACTATTATGCTTTCACAAAATCGTGTATTACAATATGCAAATTTAGAGTAGCACAGAAAAATTAATCATATTTCTTTGCGAATTCGATCTGTTTTGGCTCCGTCTTTGCAAAGATACGGCTCTTAAATTTATGTGATTCTCTTCAGAGGGCGAATAGCTGGCCTCAAAGGGATAAACCGTATATCAAGAGATAATTGGAGCCCTACCCAGCTTTTATTTCGGGATATGCTGCGCTTCGGCTGATGTCGTTACAGGGATTTTAATTGGCCTGTAAAGTCCGCTACTCGTGCATAGCCCTTCTCGCGCATCAGCGATTCCAATTCCCCCGCTAGGCGTGTGAAACAAGATGTCCCTTCCTTCATCAAGCAGGTACCCACTTGTACGGCCCTGGCCCCACATAAGATGTGTTCAAAGACATCTGTCCCGGTCTGTACGCCACCGCAACCGATGATGGGGATGTCGTCCAGCAGTTTGTAAAACCGGTTTACGTTTGCCAGGGCTGTGGGCTTGGCGTACAATCCGCCGATACCGCCAAAGCCACCCTTGGGTTTTAGGCTTGGGGTTTCACGCCTCACATCGATGTGCAAGCCATTGCCCATGCTGTTGATACAGGTGACAAAGGCGAGGGGAAATCGATTTAACACAGCGGCCATCTGGTCGAAATGCGCCCTATCAAAATAAGGTGGGAGCTTCACGCCGAGGGGTTTGTCGTAAAACTCGAAAACGCTTTGCAGCAGGCGCTCCGTCTGCTCGAAATCATACCCGGTTTGCGGCTTTCCGGGAATGTTGGGACAAGAGAGGTTGAGCTCCACGGCCGTTACCCCTGCTGCGTTTTGAATTCGCTTCAACAAAGCGCAGTTCTCCGCCGAGGTCAGGCCCGCCACCGAGAGGAAGAGCGGTTTTTCACCGGAGAAACCCTCGGCGTAATTCAAATAAAAATCAACGCCCAGGTTGGGCAGTCCCATCGAATTGATACTGCCAAAGGGAATATCTCGGTATCGCGGTTCTGGATTTCCTTTGCGATAGGCCACGGTAGTACTCTTGGCGAGCACCGCCCCGGTGTGGGCGCCCGCTAAGGCATCGAGCTCCGCCCCTGTCGTACACCGAGCCCCAGAGGCGTTATACAGACAATTGCGCAAAGGGATTTGACCGACATTCGTCTCGATTGTGGGCATGCGACAGCTTTGGCCACAAAATTAGGGAAAACCCCAGCCTTACCAAGCGCATTAAAAACCCTTACTTTTGCGCAAAGCAATCCGACCTTATGCGTACCAAAGAAGCATTTCTGCTCGAGATGTATCAGTTAGACATCATTAAATTTGGCCAGTTCACCCTTAAAAGCGGTATTGAGTCTCCTTTTTATATCGATTTACGCAGCTTAGCCTCTAATCCCACGTTGTTGAAAACGCTTTCCCAGCACCTACTCGAAATGTTGCCCGATGGCGGTGGACAGCTGATTTGCGGGGTCCCGTATGCGGCCTTGCCCATCGCGACTGTGATGTCGATTACCAGCGGCATTCCATTGATCATCAAGCGAAAGGAGAACAAGGGTTACGGCACCCAAAAAATGGTCGAAGGCGTTTATGAAAAGGGACAGGGGTGCATATTGGTAGAAGACGTGGTGACCAGTGGTAAGAGTTTGTTGGAAACCATAGACGAGTTGGAATGCGCGGGCATTGTGATCAAATCGGTTTTGGTGGTTATAGATCGGGAGCAGGGTGGCAAAAAACGGCTTCGAGAGAAGGGGTATGACATCCATGCGCTGTTTACGATTACGGAGGCTGTGGGGGTTTTCAGCCGGTATGCTAAGATCGACAAAGCCACTGCAGAAGGGGTGTTGCGATTCGTACGACACACCGATGCCACAGCGGCCAAACCCAGGAAAAGACGCCACCTGGCAGACCGGACTCACGGTGCGCACCATCCCGTCATGCAAAAGTTGGTGGAAACCGCCTTGGATAAAGAGACGAATCTAATATGTGCCGCAGATTTGACGACTGCACAAGCGGTCTTTGCATTGGCCCAGGAGGTAGGGGAACACATTTGCGCCTTGAAAGTTCATGCGGATATCATCGAAGATTTTTCGTTGGCATGGATACAGGACTTACGGGCATTGGCAGCTCAAAAAAAGTTTCTGCTCTTTGCGGATCGCAAATTGGCAGATATAGGCCATACGGCCAGTTTACAGTTTACCGAAGGGGTGCACCGAATCGCAACCTGGGCCGAGCTGATAACCGCACATATGGTGGCTGGAGCGGGCAGCATCCAAGCGATTAAGCGCCGGATTAAAAATCGACAAACCGCTGTAGTGCCCGTCCTTCAAATGTCGACGGCCGATACGCTTACAGATTCCGATTATATTAAAAAAGCCTTGAACATCATCCAAAAACACGGTGATGCCATCATCGCCATCGTGGCACAACAGGCGGCCATTCCATCTCAATTCCTAAAATTCACGCCGGGTGTTCACAGTGCAGTCCAAGGGGATGATTCCGGCCAAGCATACCATTCGCCCCGCCATGCCATATTGAATCACGAGGCCGATTTCATCATTGTCGGGCGGGGCATCCATGGAAGTGAAAACCCCAAGTCAGCAGCGATAAATTACCAAAATCAAGGATGGAAAGCGTTAAAAGAAGTTTAATACGCTAAGCATTTTGCATAAATTCTCCGGCCTTTTGAACCATTTCAAGCGAACCGCAAAAGAAGGGAATGCGTTGGTGCAATTCGGTGGGTTCGATTTCCAAGATGCGTCGAAAACCGTCGGTTGCCAACCCGCCCGCTTGTTCGGCTATAAAGGCCATCGGATTGCATTCATACAGCAAGCGGAGCTTGCCCCGGGGCGCCCGGCTGTTGCTCGGGTATATGTAAATGCCACCCTTAATCATATTGCGGTGAAAATCCGCTACCAAAGAACCTATGTAGCGAGCGGTGTAGGGGCGGCCTGCGCCTGCTGCCTGGCAGTATTGGATATAGTCCCTGACCCCTTTTGGAAAATAGGTGGAATTGCCTTCGTTTATGGTGTAAATCCCACCGCGCTTTGGAAACTTTATATCGGGATGCGACAGGTAAAAACTGCCCAGGCTGGGATCTAGGGTAAATCCATTCACGCCCCTTCCGGTTGTGTAAACCAACAGGGTAGCCGCACCATACACCACATAGCCGGCAGCGACTTGGCGGTCGCCGCGTTGCAGAAAATCCCTGGGTGCTACACGCCTGCCCACAGGGGTTACCCGACGATAAATCGAAAAAATAGTGCCGATGGATGCGTTTACGTCTATATTGGATGAACCGTCGAGGGGGTCGATTAGGACCACATATTTGCGCTGACCGGCATTTCTACTCGGCGCTACAGCGATGAAATCCGCGCTTTCTTCACTGGCAATCCCGCAGACCACACCGCGATTGGAGAGCGCTCCGATAAATTTTTCATGTGCAAAAACATCTAATTTTTGCTGCATTTCCCCTTGGGCGTTTTCTGTCCCCATCCCACCGATGATATCCACCAAGCCGGCTTTGTTCACCTCTCGGTTTACCACCTTGGCAGCCAATTTAATGGCGCTTAAAAGTCGGGTCAGCTCACCGGTCGAGTATTGGAAATCCCTTTGGCGCTTGATGATAAACTCACCGAGCGTAGCGCGTTTTTGCGATGCCATATCCCCGCTGTTTGAACCCCAAAAGTAAATCAATTTTCGCTGGGGTGCGAAAACCTTAAAAAGCCAAAACCACCGATAAACCGCAAGGGGTTCAGCTGCGCTGATTTTTATTTAAAAAAGGAGGCTTGTTTTTTAGCGCCACAGCGGCCTTAGCCACCCCCGCACCCAAGCGAGAGAAATGCCTGATTTGGGCAGCGGACTTCAACCCGACTGTGCACTCGCAGGTATATTTTATGGCTTCAGCCAATTACTTTGGGGTTTCACTATCAATCTAGCATTGTTATATGCCATGCGCAATGTCAAACATGTTCTTGCGCTATAGGTGTTTTCATCCACCTTACCGACGACTAAAGCCAAATCCGGATTTGGAGAGCCCCCTGTCAGACAGAGGGGGAGTAGGAGTTGAATCTGGCTGTTATAGTATTGCGGCACAGCAATTTTATAATTTGTTTTGACTTTTTTCTTCACTTCGTCAATGGCCCCTACCAAATATATCCTCAACTCTTTAGCATTTTTACCTCTTAAACAAGCAGGAAACCTATCTTTATGATCTTCAATGATGTGATCGTAATCAACAACAATTTCGCAATTGGGATTAAATATCAATAATTCGGGTTTTTCAAAGTAATTGGCAACAGAAGGGATGTTTCCAGAGAAATTTCCAATGATTTGGCGATCGCTCTTTTTTAAGAAGGCTTTAAAATAAAAAGGGGTTGTTTGATCGGGTTTCTTATTTTGTTCGAAAAATGCAAATATTTCCTCGTAATTGCTAGTCGTCAACCCGGTATTGAAACAAGCGAATCGGTTATCAGCAGTATATGCAATTTTACCTTCTTTCTCGAGTTTTCTGAAAGTATGACGCAAATAGCTGTTGAGAATTGGGTACTTCTTCTCTTGGGCGCCCGTGTAATCCCACTCTTCGTCAGCAGCTATATTTTCTGCTAAATACGCAATTGCACCCCAATAGTCTGGGAAAACGCAAACGAATATAATGGCGAGTTAGGTTTATCCATCTCACGATTCATCTTAGAAAAATAATAATAAAAAAGGGCTATGACTCAGAGAAAAATGCACTTTGGGTGATAGCCCCTTTTAAATGTTTAAAAAGCTCAGTATGAGGTAAAAGTCAGCCTCAATTCTTACAGATGGCCTGTAAGCCGCCTTAACTATCAAACACAATTGAGGCAAATCTACGACATATATATTAAATATGCAAATACCTACTCATGCGGCAATTCGGTTGAAACAAGCACAGGCACCTCCTCGGGTGGCTTATTCCGCCCTCTGATTCAATTACAGGGAGATTCCCTACGTATGGGTGTTAAATTTTTTGCGCTTAGCGCCCCCGACACGCCTTCCATCTAATTTATAGCTTTTTCAACTTCACCCGCTAATAGCATAAATCACAACAGCGCTGTGATACGCCATGTTGGCCAATCCACAAAATAGCCTTTTGTTCACAGAACGGACTGCTATGGGAAATAAGTGGTTCAAGCGGGTTTGATAAGGGATAGGCAACTCAGATTCGGACTATTCCAATTGAAACGCCAGCCTTATTTTTTTGTCCCGTTCAACAATCTGAAAAGGGGATTATTTTTTATTTCTGCAGGGTCGATCCGAGATGGAAATTTATTTTTTTGGTTCTATGTCTGTGAGCGATCTGAAAAAGCGGGCTTATTTCTTTAGGCTTCGTATCTATGGAGCGGTTTAAAAAGGTTTTTTTTGACTTTGCCCCATATAACGGTTTGAAAGGCGGGCTTCGTTTCTTCATTCCGCGGGGCAGCCGATAAATCTGGGTTTATTCTTTGTCTTTAGCGCTTTATTGCGGCTTGAAAAGCGGGGATTGTTTTTCTGGAGTTCGTTTCCAGTTGCAGTTTAAACAGCGGAATAACTCTTTGCTTTTATATCTGTATTGTTCAGTTTGAAAAGAGGGACTTATTTTTTGCTTTTGCCCGCTTGTAAGGGCTTGAAAAGTGGGGCTTGCTTTTTTCATCCTGTTGGGGCAGTTTAAAAAGGGAGGGGGCTTTACTTTCGGCTGGCGGTCTGAGGGCGGTAATTTTTTGTTTTTATCCTTTTGTATTGGTTTAAATGGGGGCTTATTTTTTCGTGTTTGTTCCTCACATGTTTGTAGTAACCCAATAAAAGTCCAGCCTTGTTTTTTGTCTTTTCCCTTCGGTTTGATTTAAAAGGGGTTCTTGTCTTTTCGATGTTTGCCCTGTGGCCAACTCTGCTGATTTTTACTAGGTATTTATCCCTGTACGTCAATCTGAAAATCGGGTTTTATCTTTTGTCCCTGTGGGGCATCTGCGCTTATCTCTAAGGGCGGTCTAAAATCCGGGACTACTTTTTTGTGTTTGCCCTTTTCCCTTCGGTGTGATTTAAAAAAGGGCTTTTTTTGATTTTGCCTCTATGGGTCGGCTCGAGAAGATGGTTTTATCTTTTTGTTCCCGTGTGTCGGCGTGAAAAGCCAGCTTTATTTTTTAGTGTTCGTCTCTATGGTCAATCCAAGCGCTGGGTTTGTCTTTGTACGATGTCATGGCACTGCCTTTCCAGCATTTTTCCTAAGTTTACCAATCGTCGGAAATTATAAAGGTCATGCGGGAAGGGGATAGCTGTTTCAGACGATTCGGCAGCGGCTGAATGGCTGGCGAGTAAAATCAGCAAATTGCGTATCTTTAATGATGCACAAGGTGTGATGAACAAGTCCATACGCGATGGGGAGGGTGAACTGCCGGGCGGCTAGGCCTGAAGTAGCGCGCAAATTATATGCGGATTTTATCCGAAAATTAGCTGAGAAGAGCGAACGGCCTGTACAAACCGGTGTCTTTGGGGCAGAGATGCAGCTAACACCCGCCAACGATGGGCCGGTAACGCTGGTAATCGATACAAAAAAAGAGGGATGAACGGACTCAAAGAATCGCAGCAAATCGCAGACGCTTGGATCAAAGCGCACGGCGTTCGTTATTTCGACGTGCTGACCAACATGGCGCAGCTCGCGGAAGAAGTGGGCGAAGTGGCGCGCATCATCGCCCGGCGGTACGGGGAGCAAAGCGAAAAGGAGTGCGATAAGCAAAAAGACCTGGGCGAAGAGCTGGCCGATGTAATATTCGTAATCCTCTGCCTAGCCAACCAAACCGGTGTGGATTTGCAAGAAGCTTTCGATAAAAGGCTTCAGATCAAAGCGAAACGCGATCACCACCGGCACCACCACAACGAAAAACTGAGGTAAACCTTGAAAGTCATCCGCCTAACCCACCCTTCAAAAAAGGTTGCGGGCACGCTACAGCTCACCGGTTCTAAGAGCGAGAGCAACCGCTTGCTAATTTTGAAAGCCCTGCATCCGGGTTTCAAGGTTGAAAATCGCTCCGATGCTGCGGATACCGAGTTGCTGCAAAAAGCGCTCGAGAGTAAAGAGCGGGAAATCGATATCGGTCAGGCCGGGACGGCCATGCGCTTTTTGACCGCCTACTTTTCCATACAACCGGGGCGTGAGACCTTGTTGACGGGTTCGGTTAGGATGAAACAGCGCCCGATAAGAATTCTGGTCGATGCGCTTAGAGAACTCGGTGCGGAAATTCACTACCTCGAAAGAGCGGGATATCCCCCGCTTTTGATCAGTGGGAAAAAATTGCCGGGGGGCTGGGTGCGCCTCAGCGCAGCGGTGAGCAGCCAGTATGCAACAGCCTTGTTGCTCATCGCAGCAAAATTAGCGCGCGGTCTGCGCTTGACATTGGAAGGCGCGATCGCTTCGATGCCCTACATCGACATGACGATAGACCTATTGCGCCGACTGGGCATCACGGTGAATTGGGACGGACAGACCATCACCGTTTTTCCACAGCGAAAAGACCCGGCAAAAAGCATAGCGATAGAATCCGATTGGAGTGCTGCTTCTTACTATTACGCCATAGCTGCTTTGGCCAAACAGGCCAGCTTGCGCTTGAAAACTTTTACGCCCTACAGCATACAAGGCGACAGCAAATTGCAGGGTATTTACAAACGCTTTGCCGTGCATTCCGATTTTGCGCCACCCCACTTGATCTTGCAAAAAGAGAACCGTGTGCTGCCCCCCTTTGTCGCATTTGACCTAATGGCGATGCCCGACATGGCTCAGACGATTGCCGTTAGCTGTTTTGGACTGGGCGTGGCATGTCGGCTTACGGGTCTACACACCTTGAAAATCAAAGAGACCGACCGGCTGCTCGCCTTGCAAAACGAGCTACAAAAGTTGGGTGCGCGAATCGCCGTTACCCATGATACACTGTATTTGGACAAGTCGGAAACGATTCATCCGGAAGTTCGGATTAAGACCTATGGCGACCACCGCATGGCAATGGCATTTGCCCCACTGGCGCTAAAGGTACCCATCGCCATCGAGGCCCCCGAGGTCGTGGAAAAGTCCTATCCCCGCTTCTGGGATGATTTGCAGCAATTGGGTTTTCTATCTGACTACACCTGAACTCGGTGTAAATTTTTATATGGTTTCTGCTTTATTTTTGGGCTTGCCATACATTTACAAAGTGAGCTTATGCGCTATACTATTGAATTCCTTTTTCGATCTTTCTCTTAATTTAAACGATTTATGTACTTTGTCACCGATTTGTTTTATCGTATCGGCATCCGGGATTACGATCAGCAGTTTGGCAAAATCATCATCGGAAATACTGGGAATGGCAGCGCCCGTTCTCAAAGCTGAAATTTGCTTGAGGAAATATCCCGACTTTAAATAATAGAGCAAGTAGTAGGGGTTGATTTTAAAATTTCTCAGCACCCGAAACCCGTTGGTACATATAGATTTTTCAAATTCTGCGTTTACCAGAGCGGTTGCGTGTTTGCGCGAGCCTATAGAATTTCCAGCTACCGCTGTAATAATATCTCCTCTTTTTAACTCGTAGGATGCCCTACTCGGCAATTCGTAAACAGCCATTTTAGTCGAGTTGATAATTTCATAAGAATTTGTATTTATATCAGAGAGCTCTACATACGCAACCCTTTCATCCTTATTTGATAGCCGCTTACTCTTGGTTTTTACAATGTCGACAATATCGGATAATACAACCGCATTGTGTTCTTTGATCTTCTGGATGAGCCACCTGTATTGGGGTGAATAAAAGTCGTAATCAAAACGATCGATTATTTCATCGCATTCAATTGAGAATGAATTTGTCGTCTCTATGTGATTTTCATTATTAAAGGTGATGTAATCGCTAATGACAGTTGGTATGTCTTCATCTAATATCGGGTTTTTATTTTCGTCTCTCAATATTTTCCCATAACTGTCTTTTAAATAAATTGGGCTCCCATTTTTGTTCCCTTGATAGCCGATCTTTCTGATTTGACTAAAAAAAACGGGATACTCTCGCACTGTGTTGGACATGTTTTTTTGTACGAATAGGAGAGAGGTTTTTACCCCCGTGCCATACGGGATAAATGTCTCTTGAGGCAAATTGACAATACCCAGGATTTTAGTTCGCCGCTTGATGTAGCATCTCAAATACTCCAATGACGGATTTTCAAAATGTCCATTTGGAAGGACAATGCCCATTCTGCCACCTTCTTTTAGCAGGTCGATACACCTTTCGATAAACAATATCTCGGCTACTTGACCGGCGTGAAGTGCGCTTGTTTTTACAAATGACCCCCGACCGAGCCTTTTCCATTTGTGACCCAAATTAAAAGAAGAGAGGATTTTTTTATCCGTGATTTTACCAGCCGTGCCAAATGGCGGATTGGTCAGTACGATATCAAAGCCTTTGAAAGATTTATCCGCGTTAACCTTTAAAAGTATTTCTTCAAAATCAGTCAGCGCATTCATACACCTTATATGGGTCTCGACATTGGCTTCGAGGAGCAATTTCATTTTGGCGATCCGCACCACGCTTTTGTTAATATCTAACCCGTAGAGGCTTTCTGAAACTATTTTTTCAGTATCTATATCCTTGTTGTTTTTTACAATGTAGTTAAACGAAGAACTTAAAAATCCCCCACTCCCACAAGCTGGGTCAATTATGGTTTCATCGGGTTTGGGTTGGATGAAACGCACACAAAAATCGACGATGGGTTCAGGGGTAAAAAATTGACCCCTTCCATCTTTTTCTCGGCGTGAAAGGAACTTTTGAAAGGCCAGTCCTTTTGCGTCATTGAGTGAGTTTGTAAGCGAAATATCCTGCAGTTTATGTATTGTATTGGCCAAAGAAATAGCGCTTAATTTTATTCTGTCATTTTTGTCAAACAGGTCGGAATAGACCTGTATCACATCGGAAAAAAGTTCATTAATTCTGTCGACTAATCGCGCTGCTTTTTTCGAGCTTCCGGCGTGGTCAAGCTCGATTTTACGGATGTAAAAGTTCCTTTCTTTCCTTTTTTCATCGATGATCTTGATAAATAGAATTTTGATAAACTCCTCTAAAGTCTGCTGAGTTGAGAGCCCATCATGCGCATATATAAAGTTGTGTATATATTCAAATTTTCTTAATATTTTATCCGTTTTGTTCAATTCAAAATTCAATTGGAGCGCCATTATCTGCACATTAATTTAGGACAAATATAATCACAAACACGAGTAAGACAAACAAATTACCTCAAATCCAACTGCGATTCATCCATTTTTCTGGCAATCGGATGGGTTTGCCTGATGCATTGCAAAATATCATCATACCAAGGTGGTAATATTTTTATTATGTCTTTAACACCTGGAATAATATAGTCGATATAATAATTCTGATATATGTGTTCAGGACTTGTCGGTGAATGCGCAATACAATTGGGGTTCATAAATACAAATTGATGTGCGCCAGTTCGCTGAAACAAATCGACGCACATCACACTGAAGTCTGAAACCAAGGGTGCGGTTTGCCGAATGCCAGTAATGGGAGCGACTCTATTGCTCGGCGCATGGGTTGCCAGTATTCTAATCGGCCCTTTGCAGTTTAAATAAGCATCCTTTGTCAAGCTCATATCGTCCAGATCGTCTACCCAAGCCTTCAATTCCCTTTCGCTCTTCCAATAACCAACCAGATTAAAAGCCCTTGATCCAGGCGTTTTTTCATCCCATTTAAATTTTGGAAAATGCGCACCCGGATTTTTGTGCTCCCATCTCGCTTTTGCTTTGTTGTAGGTATTTAACCCCTTTCGATATGCCCTTTCCAAATAATTGGATTTGGGAAAGGCGAGGCCCTTTAAATGACTGAAGAGTTTTTTCTTCGTGTACAACCCGAAAAGGTGTGTCTCCGTATTGGTTTTGACTCCTTTATTTTCAACCACATACCACCTATCTCTCGTGCTGGTCTTTTTTCTGATATAAAAATTACCTCTGGCGTGATCGCTTTTAGCATTGTAACCCCCTTTGGGCTTTTCTTTAATTCTAAGCGCTTCAAAACCTTTGGATTCAACGTATTCCTTAAATAGCAATTCACTCAAAGACCCTTGTAAATAGCCCGCTGCGCCAGGGCTCATTTGCATCGCTTCCAGAAACTTATCTTCATCAACTCCAAACCGCGCTTTTACGTAATCATTCAGCTTTCTCATAAGCACTACTCTTCTGAATTTTACCGACAGAAATTTAGGGTGTATTGGCCAGCCTTTTACATGTAAACAGGTATGTGGAAAATATCGGTTTCTCCGCGCTCCATATCGCTCGTGTATGCTTTACCTATATGGGATTGATTTTCTAAGATTCTTGTGAAGTATCTATTTTCGAGTTGAAGCGCTTCAAAACCAGTCCAAATTTTTATTTGTCAATTCATTTTACAAAGTTCCGACTATGTGAACGTTTATACAACAATTGTTTTAAGCGACTCAACACGCATCTTTAAATTAGTCGAGACGATGGCTTAGATAAATTGTAATACATTGTCAATCAGCCTATTAACTCTTTTAGATTTCACGCCACTGCAACTGCCATCTCCCCGATGAGTTGTAGGCGCAGTACGACTGACTGCCTTGACATGCCCGGCTTTCAAATCGTATATTTGCCACGCACTAAAAAGCATTGTGTTTTGAGAATGAAAACCTCCCATTTCAATTTTAAACTGCCCGAGAAGCTATTGGCCGAGTTTCCCGCTGAACACCGCGATGAGTCCAGGCTCATGATTTTGCATCGGGATACGGGTGAGATTGAACATCGATTATTCAAGGACCTAACCGATTATTTTGGTGAAGGCGATACACTGATTTTAAATAACACCAAGGTTTTTCCGGCACGCCTTTTTGGCAGCAAGGAAAAGACCGGTGCGCGCATTGAGGTTTTCCTGTTGCGCGAACTGAATCCGGAAAGCCGCTTGTGGGATGTTTTGGTGGAACCGGCTCGTAAGATTCGAATTGGAAATAAATTGTTTTTCGGTGGTGATAACAGCTTGGTTGCAGAAGTGATCGACAATACCACTTCACGCGGGCGCACGCTTCGCTTCTTGTTTGATGGCTCGTACGACAGGTTTCGAAAAAAGCTGCGGAAGTTGGGCAAAACGCCACTGCCCAAGTATATCAAAAGAGACTTAACTCCAGCAGATGCAGAACGCTACCAAACGGTTTATGCGAAAGAAGAGGGATCGGTAGCTGCCCCGACAGCTGGACTACATTTTTCAAAACACTTATTAAAGCGGTTGGAAATCAAGGGGGTAAACTTACCTGAAATAACCCTGCATTTGGGTTTGGGTACTTTTCGCCCGGTAGAGGTAGAAGACCTGTCCAAGCACAAGGTGGATTCCGAATCGGCTCGCATCGGTGAGCAGGCGGCTAAAGTCATCAATAAAGCCATGGATGAAAAAAAACGCATATGCGCCATAGGTACCACTGTCATGCGCGCCATTGAAAGCTCGGTTTCATCCGATAATCGCTTAAATCCCTTTGACGGATGGACCAATAAGTTTATCTTTCCACCCTACGATTTTAGGATTGCGAACTGCATGGTAACCAACTTTCACACCCCCAAATCAAAACTATTGATGACGGTGGCTGCCTTTGCAGGTTATGATTCTATTATGAAAACATACCGGGAAGCCATAAGAGCGGGATACCGATTCTATTCGTACGGCGATGCAATGTTAATTTTATAACCGATTGGAATCGCATCCGATAAAAGCGAAAGGAGGGATACGCCCACTTTCAGGCGTGTATTATTTCTTAGGTTGTGCGGGAATTCGGGCGCGGTTTGTTTCTGATAAAAATTTCAAAAGCGCCGGGGTTATCCCTTTTATCCGAGCAGCTTGTAAAAGCGTATGGAAGCCTCTCAGGCCTAAAAAAGTTAGAAAATACCCGGATTCAGATTGTGTTTTTTTAGTCGCCCTTACCGATAGATCAAAACGGTTTAAATCGCTAATTTTGTGCGGTCGATGATCACCCAGGAAACCATAGATGAAATTTTTGCGGTCGCTCGAGTCGAGGAGGTGATCGGGGAGTTCGTCAGGCTCAAAAAATCTGGGCGTAACTTCAAGGCGTTGAGTCCGTTTAGCGATGAAAAAACGCCCTCTTTTGTGGTTTCGCCAGCCAAGCAAATCTGGAAGGACTTCAGTTCTGGGAAGGGGGGCAACGCGGTTACTTTTTTGATGGCGCACGAGCACTATTCGTATCCCGAAGCCCTGCGCTACCTCGCCGAGAAATACGGTGTTGAAATCAGAGCGGAACGGCAAACGCCAGAGCGAGCACAGCGGACGAGCGAGCGTGAAAGCCTCTACATCATTACGGATTTTGCCAAGGGGTATTTTCAAAAGGTACTGACCGAAAATCCAAAGGGAAAGGCAATCGGGTTGGGTTATTGTAAAGAACGCGGCTTTTCACGGGCGACGATCGAAGAGTTTGAATTGGGCTATTGCTCGGATGAGTGGGATGCTTTTACAGTCGCAGCGCTCGCGGGCGGCTATCGATTGGAATTTTTAGCGCAGACCGGCTTGACGATTATTCGGGAAAACGGTGCGCACTTAGACCGCTTCAGGGGGCGGTTGCTCTTTCCCATCCACAGTTTTTCAGGCCGCACACTGGGTTTTGGCGGCCGCATTTTAAAATCGGATGAAAAGCTGGCCAAGTATATCAATTCCCCGCAGAGTGCTATTTACCACAAGAGCGAGATTCTATACGGTATCTTTCAGTCGAAAAGAGAAATTATCAAGCAGGACAACTGCTATCTGGTCGAAGGGTATACCGATGTGATCTCGCTGCATCAAAACGGGGTGAAGAACGCGGTGGCGAGCTTGGGTACTTCTCTGACGGTAGCGCAAATACGCCTGATCAGAAGGTTGACACAAAATGTAACCATCCTTTTCGACGGGGATACAGCCGGTATCAAAGCAGCGCTTCGCAGTTTGGATTTGGTGTTGGAACAAGGTATGAATGCAAGGGTGTTGCTCTTCCCGGAAGGGCAGGACCCGGATGCCTTTGCCCGCAGCTGCTCAACCGATGCCTTGCGTGACTTTTTACAACGCGAAAGCGAGGATTTTATTCAATTCAAAGCGCGATTAAACGCTGCAGAAGCCCAGGGCGACCCCTTGAGAAAAGCGGAAGCCATTGGCGATGTCGTGCGCAGCATCGCTAAGATAGATGATTTGATCAAACGGGAGATGTACATTCGGGAGACCGCTTCTATCTTTCAGATATCCGAGCAGGTGCTCTTCAGCCAATTGCATCGGTCACTTCAAAAAAACAGGCGAGAAGCTGAGAAACAGCAAAAGCGAAAGACCTTTGAAGTCGTCAGGCCGGAAACCTTAGAAATGCCTTCTCAGGAAGGGACGCTCGAGCGTGCATTGCTGCGGGCTATGCTGCTGTATGGAGCCGAAGAAATCGCGATAAAAGTCCCCGGCGAAACAGCGTCCTATGAGACGACGGTTGCTGAAGAAGCCATTCAACTATTGGTAGAAGACGCCATGACGTTGCAGCATCCGGTTCTCAGAAAGATTTTTGAAGAGATTAGGCAGCATTGGGAGTCGCAAAACGAGCTGCTCAGCGGCGCCCATTTCACTGCACACCCCGACCCCGAAGTGGCGGCGATGGCCTCGTCCTTGCTGGTAGAAGAACATCCCTTGCACGATTGGGATCGCATGGGGGTTCGCGTTGCCCAACCGGGTACGCGTTTGAGTCGTGCGCTCTTGGATACCATTTTTCGCTACAAAAGACGGTTTCTGGAGAAGCAGCTAAAAGCCTTGGCCCAGGGCTTAAAAACGCAAGAAGAGCCCCAAAAGACCGCTGCGATACGAGAAATCATGAACATAAAGAGGCTAATGGCTACTTTGGATCAATTTTTAACGCGGGTGGTTTGATGCGATTCGAGTCCGCTGTCGGGTTGCATGGCATTCGAGCCCACTGCGAAATATCAGTTTCAAACCAGCCCTGCTGATCTCTTATTTCCCATTTACCGCTGTGCACCAATCTGAAAAGAGGTCGTTTTTTTGTATTCATCTATGCGCGGCGATTTGAAAAGTGGGTTTTGTTTTTTCGGGCTTGTCCCTTTGTGGCAGTTTAAAAAATAGGCGCTTGTCTTTTGATTTTGAACCGGTGAGATCGATCTAAAATGCAGTCTTACTCCTTTGATTTTGTCCTGTATGAAGGTTTGAAAGTGGGACATCGGCTTTTGGCTTTTCCCCCTATGTCAGTTTGAAGAGAGATTTGCTTTTTTGAATTTTGATCTTTTATTATGGCGATTGGAAAAGGGCTGTATTTTTCCCAATGGTAAGCCACACCAACTCTTTTATTTCCGATTGG
>JBAJNK010000064.1:0-18053 GCA_036881805.1 Flavobacteriales bacterium | reverse complement strand
ATCCTGTGACTGCTAGACAAATATAAGACTCCGGTAGCCATTCACAACAGATCGGTCACTAGACTTATTTTCTCTTATTACCGGTTTTATAACCTATTCTTGCTCTTTTTTGTCGATCCACAATTGCTTTCTCTTTTTTAAGCAAGTGGTTTAACGCTTGGTATAGATCTTTAAACTTCAGGTTCATTTCTTTTTCCAGTCGCGCTACACGCTCTTTGAGACCAGCATAATCCGTAAGGTGTCGGCGAAGCGTTACAAACGCTCTCATAATGACTATATTGACCTCGATTGCTTTGTCGCTGTTGAGCACGGAAGATAGCATTGCTACGCCTTGCTCTGTAAAGGCAAACGGCGCAACGGGACTGTATTTGACTTTATCGGGAAGGTTGTCACAATTTGTGATAAGCTCCTTCCACTCATACTTAGAGAGTTGAAACATAAAATCAGGTGGAAAACGCTTAAGGTTTCGTCTTACCGCTTGTTTTAGAATTCGATTCTCCACCTCATACAATGCCGATAAATCAAAGTCTAACAACACCTTATATCCATTTACATTATATATCTTAGATTGTATCAGCTGCAATTCGTTCATAATTTAGCTGCTTATGCGTTTGGTGATCGAATAAAATTCAGCAGAAGAGAGGGATTTGAACCCCGAACGTTTCACCATTTTCGGTCTTCTATACCGACGGAATTCGACTTAATGAGCATCACATCATTAAACTTCGCAATCGGAGTAGTCGGAAGCCTTTTTCAGTTTCTTGAAGCCATCAATAGCTTCATAGCACTTGCCCTGTGACTGCTAGACAAATGTAAGACTCCGGTAGCCATTCACAACGAAATCAATCTATGGGACCGGCTTCGGAACTGGATTTCTCACAAAGCCGGCGAAGCCGCTGGACTGGCGGGATTAGCGAACCGATACCAGACCTGGGTGCGATATAAAAACATGATGTAGCCCCGCACATGCAGGATATCGGGGTTTTTTTCGTCCAGCCAAATCACACAGCGATAGACCTTTCCTTTTTTGGGATCAAAAATCGTCCCACCTTTGTATCGGCTGCCTGCCCCTTTTTTCATACCCTTTAGGATGCACATGCCAGCGATGGGCTGGTCATTTTCTGCACCCTTGCACCGGGTGCAACGCTTGCCCTTATCCTCGGGTTGCAAGAGCGTCACCACCCGGCCGAAAACCACACCCTCCTGCTCGTAGATGTGCACGATGGATTCGGCCAGACCGGTTTCATCATCGATCGTCTTCCAATTTCCGAGAATCGACTGTGCCATCGTGGGAAGTCCCATCGCGAACAACAGCACAGCTAAGCGCAGTCTTTTCATCGTCTCTTACTTGATACTTATTAAGGGGTCGAATATAGTAAAAAAATGAAACTGAATGAACGCAGAGCCTACATCCATTTGATCAGGCTATGCACAATCTTTGCGAAATGGAAACGGTGGCAGTGGGACTCTCCGGCGGTGTGGACAGCAGTGTAGCTGCATACCGCTTGCAAAGGCAGGGTTTTCGCGTTATGGCCTTATTCATGCGCAACTGGCACGATTCGGATACCACCTCAGAATCGGCTTGTCCCTGGGTTGAAGATGGCAAAGATGCCATGCTGGTCGCCGAGAAATTGAGAATCCCCTTCCAGGCCTGTGACTGCTAGACAAATATAAGACTCCGGTAGCCATTCACAACTTATCTTTGTTGCGTTTACACACAATCAAAGTCCATAGGATTAATTTAAAAAATTTAAATCACAATAAAATCAAAGTGTTATGAAGGTAGATAAATTTACTAAGGTCGTATTAACGGCAATTGCAGCAAATCTAATGCTTTTAACCATTAGAAATTTGAACCTCCTCCCTAAGGTGTATGCCAATGAGCTTACCAATAGGGTAGAGTTAAATCCCGATATGAAGTATGGTCTTGTACCGCTAAATGATGATGGGTACATAAATGTGAAACTGAGCGGCGCTAACGAAATAAATGTAAACCTAGTAGGGATTGAAACAAACGATGAATTGGATGTAAACATTGATGAAGTCGGAGGGGGGTATGTTTCTTATGGAGGACCGATACCTGTGAAAGTTGAACAGTAAGTATCTCCTGTGACTGCTAGACAAATGTCAAATTTGTTCATTCCTTGTCTGATCTCTGCGGTATCCACGAATGCTGTGCATTTCTGGTAGCCATTCACAGCTGCGATTGAATTGAGCGCCTTTAGACAGTTTACCTCAGCTGTCGAGCACAGTGTTCACCTTGGCTTTTTCCGGATGTACGCATCGGCGCTGAGCCGACCAGCACCTGAGTATGCAAGTGATATACAAGCTGCAATCAGCGCTAAGTTAAACTCATAACCGCCATGGGATGCGAATAAGCCATTGTGCAGGTGAACGGTGAAAATCGCAACGATCATCGTGGCGATCAGCAAAAATGCGCCCAAGCGGGTGAACAAACCCATCAGGATGAACAGACCGCCGAAGAACTCTGCACCACCGGATATAATCGCCATCAATACGCCTGGCTGTAAGCCGATGGATGCCATCCATTTTCCGGTCTCTTCTAAGCCGTGACCGCCAAACCACCCGAACAGTTTTTGTGCGCCATGGGCTATAAAGATGATGCCGATGAGGAGGCGTGGCACCAGCACACTAAAGCCCGCTCTTGATTCAGTCATTTGTTTGCGTAATGCTTTCATGATATTTTTATATAAGTGATAGACAAATATACGATTTTTCATGTATTGTCCGATTTCAGCGAAATGCACGAGGAAATATCAGAGGTGTAGCGGAGATTTGCGCGCAAGCCTTGACATTTACTCGCTTTAAACCAATAAAGCCTTTTACTGATCAGTAAAAAATAATCCATTTCTTAAACATGTGCTGGTGCGCAAATTTTGAAGCGAGTATTTGACAATATTTGTTTCTCATATCTTTTTTATAGACGACCAAAATGGCTTTCCCCCAAGACCCCGACTCCAAATTTTTGAGGATTTGCCGGTTTTTAAGGTCATGGTAGTGCACTTCGCCTGGTTTATTTTTCAAAAAATAAGTTTCTCGGCGTATGTTTTTGCTTTGATCTGCGATGATGTTTAAATCTTTACCGGTATAAAGCCTTAATGAAGGTGTCAATCGGTTAAAGACCCAGATATCTTTATCGCGAAAATCTTCCTGGATCGCCGTTGCAATAGGGCGTAGGCCATTGAGCGATTCTTCATTTTCATGGAGGACCAAGGGCTGAATCCAGAGTAGCATGAATAGAAAGAGCCGTGATGATAAGATAAAGCGTTGATTCCACGCTGTTTTTGAAACGAAGAGCAGCGCGAAAAGCGAGGCAAAAACGACTCCTGAAACGCGTATCAATAAGGTGGAATGAAGCCGGGTAAATCCCAGCAGGGTTATTCCGAAAGCTATTAAGAGAAAAAAGTGTTCAAGTAAATCCACGAAGCGCGCTTTCCCCTTTCAAAGGCCCGATCGACTGAAAAACCGATAATCCAGGCCAACGGAGGCAGTAGCGGCAATATGTAAAAAATCCCGTTTGGAGCTGCTCGATGAGAAGATTAACAGGGGAAACAGGAATGTTGTATAAAGCAGATAACGCACTTGTCGTGTTTCCGATCTGCAATTCTTTCTATAGGCATTGACGAGATAACACCACCAGGGCAGTGTTAAAACGGGAATGAATACCAAGAAGTAGTAAAACGGTTCATTTCGGTGGAAGACCTTCGCGTTTGCAATGCGATCGATGGTTTCTCTTTTGATTAAATAGTCTAAAATCGCATGGTTTTGAGAGGTAATGACTAGATACCAACTCGATCCGACCAGCACAAACAGCAAAAACGCCCAAAGCATGTGAAAGTCGAATTTAATCCTTTCTTTACGATCAAAACAGAGATAAATCCAAAGGGCTGCAGGTAAGACGAAAACCGTGAATCCCTTTATTAAAAACCCGACTCCCAAAGACAAAGCAAAGAGATACAGGTTTATTTTCTCGCGGTTCGAATAAAAATAACGCACGGCGAAGTAAGTACTGATGAGTGCTGCGGTCAGTAAAAACGAATCTGTGGTGAGGTTTCGGGCGGCTGCGATAATTAGAGGAAAGCTCGCCAGCATTATAGCCGAATAAATACCGACTTTTTTCGTGAAAAGCCGTTTTCCGATTAAGTAGGTAAACCACACTTGCAGCAACAGGCTGATCTGCAGAAAGAACCGAAACCCGTAACCGTTCGCCCCGAAAATTTTAACCCCGAGAGCGGTGATTTGGTAGGTAAGCGGTGGTTTTTGATAATGTGGAATATAAAGAAAATAAGGGTGTATAAAGTCGCCACGCCAAAGCATTTCTTGTGCGATCAAGGCGTAACGTGCTTCGCTGCTTTCCAAAACGCCCCAATCGTCCAATCCGACAAAAATAAAAATAAGACATAAGAGTGCCAATGCCCATCCGATTTTGATTGACGATTTCATTGCAATATGTCTCTCTCAGCACATTCATTTTGTTTTTGATTTCCCTGTGAACGATGGGTAAAGATGCAATTGTTCATGGATTGTCGATTTCAGCAGAATTTAAAGATGCTTCGCATTTCGGGTCGCCATCCACAACAGGATCTTCATTTGTTCGGTATCGTTTTTGTCCGTATCCCTGCAGTGGAAAACGGTTGTTCAAGTATCGGGGTTGGACTATGTACTCTTCTGTATGACTGGATAGCGGTTTTTCTTATTCCGTCAAGCCTTTGATTTTTAGTTTATCGCTAAGATTGAACCGCTTGGCGATATTTTTTATCCTTGTATTTGCAATATAGAAAGACGTCTGAGGCGCCCATTTGGGCTTTTCCCAAATCCCCGTACCGCTTTCGATTCTCTTGCTTTGTGCACAATTCGATTAGCCGTTCAAACGCTCGCTTGTTAAGTGTGGGAATCGTTGGCTATTCCAATCCCCTGGATTTCAACATGGGTTTGATGGAAGGCTTTCTCCCCCGCCAATCAACGTACATTTTTTGATAGTCTTCGGTGTTTCCTTTGGAGAGTATCATTTTTCTGAAGCGATCACCATTGGACTGGGTTAAGCCCCCGTGCTCCCGAAACCATTGGAATGCATCGTGGGCCAGCATTTCTGTCCATAGGTAGGAATAGTAACCGGCCGCATATCCAATGCCGAAAATATGGGCGAAATAGGTGGATCGGTATCGCGGCGGAACTGCTTTCAGGTATAAGTGTTTGCGCTTAAGGGCTTGCTCCTCAAATGCATCTACGTTTTTAATTTCGATTCCGGCGGAAATACTGTGCCATTGCATATCCAAACTCGCCGCTTCCAACAACTCGGTCAGCGCATATCCCTGATTAAAGGTGGACGCGTGTTTGATTTTCTCGACGAGTGCCTTAGGCATGGGGCGACCCGTCTTGTAATGAAGTGCATAGTGTTCCAAAACCGCGGGATATAGGGCCCAATTCTCATTAAACTGAGAAGGAAACTCCACGAAGTCGCGCGCTACCGAAGTGCCTGAAAGACTCGGATATTTTTGGTCGGCAAAGAAACCGTGCAACGCATGCCCGAACTCGTGAAACAGGGTTGTCACATCGTCGTAAGAAAGCAGCGCCGGTTCGCCTTTTGCTGGTTTTTGGAAATTACAGACGTTGTAAATAACCGGTTTGTTGTGCATCATTTTTGACTGGGTAACCAAGTTGCTCATCCAAGCACCACCTCGTTTGTTGTTTCGCTTGAAGTAGTCTCCGTAAAACAATCCCAATGGTTGCCCAGTGGTATCGACCAACTCGTAAACCATCACATCTTTTTGGTAGGTCGGTATATCGTTTCGCCGTTTAAATCGAATTCCATATAACTTTTCGGCCGCATAAAACACTCCTTTTTCCAATACGTTTTTCAATTTAAAGTAAGGCTTAACAGCGCGCTCGTCAAAATCGTATTTTTCCCTGCGTACTTTTTCTGCATAGAAATTCCAGTCCCAAGGCGCCAACCGGAACGCACCGCCGGTTTGACGAATTTTTTGCTGAATCGAGCGCGCCTCTCTTTGCGCTTTTTCGGTAGCTGCCGGAACGAGATTGTCTAAAAAGTCAATAACCGTTTTTGGCTTTTGAGCCATCGTCTTTTGCAAACGCCACGCAGCATAGTTTGGAAAACCGAGTAATGCTGCCTTTTGTGCGCGTAAGGTTGCTGTTTGCTTCACGATCAAACGCGTGTCGTTTGGACCGCCTTCAGTTCGATTGTAGGCGGATTCGAATAAGGTCTTTCGGGTATTTCGATTTTCCAAGTATGGAAACAAAGGCTGTTGTGTGGTGTTTTGAAGCGCTAAGACGTAATCATTTGTCTCATCGGACCAAGCGGCTTTGAGCTGTGCTTCGGATAAGCCTTCGAGTGGTTTTTTATCTTTGAAATGCGGGGCCGATTGATTGTTGCCCTTTAATAATGTTTGATTAAATGCATTGGAAAGCGAGGCGAGCTTTGAATTGATATCCTTCAATTCTCTTTTGGAATCCGCATCCAAACCGGCTCCCGCAATGACAAAATCGGTGTAATAATTTTCTACCAATTTCTCGGATTCGGCATCCAAGTTGAGATTCTTGCACGCCTCATAAACCGCTTTTACGCGATCGAAAAGCGCATCATTCAGATAAATTTCATCTGAATGAGCGGAAAATAGCGGTGCCATCACCTTTTGTACCGCTATCAGTGTATCATCTGTAAAAGCACTGGTGAGCGCATAAAATATATGGCGTATTCCATCTAGCTGTGCACCGCTCTTTTCGAGGGCGAGAATCGTGTTTTCAAAGTTGGGCTTGTCCGGATTTGCAGCTATTTCACGGATTTTGTCGGACTGCGTTTTCATCGCTTGCTTTAATGCGGGCTCGAAATCGGTATTTTTGATTTGGGTGAAATCCGGTGCGTGAAAAGGAAGGGAGCTCGCTGCGAGAAGCGGATTTTTTCTCATTTGATCATCTCGATTGTTATCACTGGGCTTTTTCGTGTTTTTGCAAGCGTTTAAGCCAAATGCCGCTACGGCGAACAAAAGTACTATGCGTTTCATTTCGAGTAAGGATTGGTCGTATCGCAAAGCTAAATAAAGTTATTGATATACGACCGCTTTAGCATCAAGCGGAGAATGCGAGCCGGCGTTTTGAGTTTTTTGCGTTTCGCAACGAGATGAATACACTTTCGGAAAAAGTGACATTGGGGTAAAAAATGCGGATTCCGGTAGCCATTCACAAAACTTGGCCAAGGAAAATCGTATATTTATGCCCTTAGAGACAACACGAAAATTGTAATCGCATTTTTATGTAGACACTCTTGTGATTTTTGGTGTGATTGTTTTGCCGATTACCTGCGTTTACATCAGGCTAAACCGTTAAATCGCTTTGCTATTGCACTGCCCGTATTTGTCATTTCCTCATGCTTGTTCTTTTGGAAACATTTTTCCTGGGCTGCCCAAAATCACCGCCACCATCGGTTTGTTCATCTCTGCGGGTTATTTGTTTATCGAGAAAAAGGATTACGGGGTCGGTCTCGATACCTGAGATTCTCGTGCTGGTAGCCACAACATCCTACCTGGGCAATGCGCAAATGGGTTTTCGTATGGATTGGCCGCTGGAAGTTTGATAGCGGTTTTGTTGGTGGCGCCCTTTGTACAGGGTGTCGATTTGGTGATTACTGGTGAAGGCAGGACGGACGGACAGACCCTATCGGTAAGCCTATACGAGTGTATTTGGCTGTGGCATTGATGCGGTTTTTCCCGGTGTTCGCCGTGTCGATACCGCTAATGTCGCGCGATTCTTATCTATAGCGGCTGCGATTTTTAATGAATAATGCCGGCCTATTTTTGATTTATGCTGCGCTGGTGGCTTTTTGTTCTCGGTTGACCGTCTTAAAAAGTAACATTTATTTTTTGGGTTTGCCTGTGGGGCGGTTAAAAAATCGGTTTTGCCTGTGACTGATTGGCCAAAGACCAGATTCTGATTTGTTTTTGCAGCTTTTGTGCGGAAGAGAACCTCGCCTTTTTTGTGCTCATTTGTGTGTGGCTATCTAAAAGGCCTGTCTTTTTTGCTCTTGTGGGATGCTCTAAAAAGCCGGTGTTATCTTTTATTTTTATCCTCGTTTGTAGCCTGAAAAGCCAATGGTTATTTTTTGGTTTTGTATAATGGGTCGGTTTGAAAAGCGGGGTGTATTTTTCCCTTGTGGAGCTGGTGAAGGCGTTTTTATTTTTCCGTGCTCGTCTGGCGTGGCAGTTTGAAGGATGGGTTTTATACTGTGGGGGATCGTTTGAAAAAGTGGTTCCTACCGCTGGGGATCCAGCCCTATTTTTTGGTGTTTACCTATATGGGTCGGTTTGAAAAGGGGGCTTATTTTTATCCCTTTGATTCGCTTTGGGGGGCAATGCTTTGGGTCAGTTGCAAAAGTCGAATTAAGTCATCGATCAAATCGCAGCAGCTTGAAGAATAGACCCTATTTTTTGTTTTTGTCCTTTTGTTTTGGAAACCGGGCGTTTTTTTGTTCCTGTAGTCAGCCCCGCTGACTTTTGTTATCTATAATCCGAAAAACGAATCGTCCGAGTTTGGAAAAACGAATCGTCCTTTTTTTGAGAAATACACACTCTATTGGAATAGGATAAGAAAAACCTTATTCCATTCAAACTGAAAAAAATGGAATAATAAAATCTTCATTGTATTTATTCAGAGGAAAACAAGTCGCAATTGCGATGCACAGTGTGGCCCTTCGATATTGCATAATTAGCAGTGAGCACTTCCGTTTTGCGGTCTCTCTTCCCCGTTGCTTTTTTTGCGCTTAACGGATTGTCAATGGACAAGGTATACCATTGGTGATTCTCAATATATTCATCCAATATAGAGGAAGGATAACTACTCAGTAAAAACTTACCCTTCATTGTTGCTAAAGCGTCTAAATCTCGGCGGTAATGACTTTCTGTGTATCCGCCATAATGCCCTTGATGACTATCGATATAAGGCGGGTCGGCGTATACAAATGTATTAGGAGTATCTCTACTGCTTATCACTTTATCCGCCTGATTTTGCTCGATTTGCGTCTTCCTTAATCTATCGGTCAAGCATTCCTCGAATTGATCTATTTTATTTTTAAACCTAAGAGCTAAATTACACGTTTTGTCATAACCCCAACTACCTACTTTTTTCGAGAAACCTTGATTCGTCACGACATAAAAAGCCCATGCTCGGTGGACGGGACTGTCAGCGAATAACCACGGGCAATCGTATATAATCAACGCTTTTTTGTACGTTTCTCGGCTGTGAAGAGTTACCTGAATTAGCTTTCGTAATCCGAAGTAATCGTGTTTAAGTACTTCATAAAAATTAACGACATTCATATTCGTGTCATTTATTACCTCTAGCTTGACCGGGTTTTTCGACCAATACACTGCCCCTCCCCCGAAAAAGGGCTCGACATAGATTTGGTGCTGGGGGACAAGCGGTAAGATATGCTGCAGCATTTGCTGTTTGCCCCCATAGTAAGCAATGGGAGTAGTCATTTTCACTTGCATGACTTATTGGTTTTTCAATACATTTGTCTCGTCTCATTAAAAAACATTCAAGCCTAAGTTATCGGCTGAAGACTTTTAGTCCTCCGCTGCCTGATAGCTTAGGCCTTGTTTTGAATGTTAGTGAGACAGTATTTGAAAAGCGGGGGGCTTTTTTTGCCCCTTTATCAGGGTTTAAACAGCCTGTTCACCTGTTGCTCGTTTTCATTGATTCGCGCTCTGAACTGGATTCTTTGCCGGTGTATTTCAGGGTATTTTTCACTGACTTTTATACCCAGCTCCAAACATTTGGTAACCGTCCAGTCGGTGTCTTGCAGCTGCTTTTTGCATTGGCTTATTTCAGTCCTTAAAGCAGCGTATTGCCCAGCGCTTTCGCCTACCGCAAGGGGTTGCAATACCTTTCCTCGAAGTGTAAAAAATAGCTGTTTGTCATGGGTGTAGATGTGTTTTATCTCGCTTTTATCCGCGACTAAGTAACTATTGCCCCCACTGGACACAATGGCATCACAAGAAGTTTTACAGGCTTCCACATCGATTTCACGGTGGATAAAGGCTTTTTTTTCAGCTTCGGTCGGTTTCTCGGAAAACCCGCCAATTAAGGGAATCAGTCGGTTGATCAATATATACATCGCTGGAAAGAATTACTGTGTTATTTTAATTTTGGCAAATCCCATTTTTATTATAAATCCACCGGTAATTTCTGCTTCTACCTGTACTATGCGAGTGTCGTAGGGTCTTGCCCCATATGGTCTCTCTTCTAGACCATATCTCTCAAATACAGGGCGCGTTGTTATTAAATCAGGCATATCTGAAATTTGCATAAAACAGCAGACTCTGTGATCTGAATAAAAAGATGCGGTTTTCGTCGAATTATAACTTATGGTTTCATACACTATATCCGTTAAATAACCATAGTCTCTGATTTTGCTTTTTGAGCAGTACTTAGAATCGGATTCACTTTTGTTGTAATACCGGTCATCGTGGTTGTGTGTAATCGGGGGGTAAGCACTGGGCTTGCCGGTTACCCGATTCCAATTCACCTGTTTTTTGCCGCTGCTTTCACCTTCAAAAAAGATATCGGTTTCAGATTCGGTATAATACCGGTCATCGTGGTTGTGCGACAGTGGGGCCTTGCCGGCGAGGGACTCGTTTACCTCGCCTTTAAATTCGGCTACTTCTTCGACGAGGCGGTAGCGTTTGAATTCGCGCCAGTTCATATTATTTTCTCCTGAGCCAAAGGCGATATAGCGCTTGAATAACACTTCATGCGCCTGGCCGTTTTCAAAAGTCTTGCTAACAGCTTCTTCCTTTACAATCACGGTATCTCGTTTGGGCCCGCCGCGAAAGGCAAAGACCTCACCATCGACATAGACCACCCCATCGCTTATGTGTTCCCCATCTTCTACACAGCCCTGTACAATGGCTTTGTCACCTGCTACTTCGCCCAGGGCATTGAGTAGGCTGTAGGCCTTTTGCATTTCGTCCAAAGTGTCGGTTTCCAAAGGGAAACCGCCGGGCATCTTAAAATTTTGTCGGTTCATATGGATTTGCTTTTAATCGGTAGACACACCCCTATAATCGGTATCCGGGTGCACGTATATTTCGCCCAAATACCTCGGCTTTTTTTCTGCTGCGGTGTAGATATAGTTTCTCTCGCAACCCCTATACCATTTGACGTAATACTCGATATAGTCGATTACTTTTTTCCCTTTCAGTGCGGCGGGTATTCCTGCACAGCTCAGGGGCCGGTTTAACAGGGCGCTTAGGGCTGCTGCTTCGCTTTGTTTGATTTCTCCTTTTTGAATTCCTTCTCGCCCTTCTATCGGTTCCCTTTGCGCAGCATCGGCATCGAGTGCCCGGTGGAGGGGCGCAGCCATGCCGGTCTGTTTCCAGCTGCGGAGTGCTCGCTGGTAGCGGCTGTAGAATAGGGCTATTGTTTTGTCCGATTCCCTGCCATAAGCCTGTCGGGCTTGTACCATCAGGTAATTGAGGATTTGCTGTCGCCCCCCTTGCAGCAGGCTTTCAAATGCAGCCGGGCTATAGCGGATCGAAATCGGGTCGCCCACTTCCCAAGCATCGGCATAATCGGTAGCCCAATACCAGGTTTTGACCACTTGTCGTTTCTCAAAGTCGTAATCCCATAGGGCTTTGGCCAAGGGTATGCGGTGCGCCGCATCCATGTAGTACACCTGCTGTTGCCGAAGTCCGGTTTGCCAATCGTATTGGGCGACACCCTGAAACAATGGGCCGGGGTAAGCGACAAACCAAAAAGGGTCGGGACGGCGGGTGGCTGACCGACCGAAAAAGCGAGCGGCTTTGTAGGTGGTCTGCTCGTCTCTATTTGCAATTTGCATAGGCTGGACTTTACTGGATATGGTATTTTAGGTAGTCGATTACTTTTTTCCCTTTCAGTGCGGTGGGTATTGCTTTGCAGCTCAAGGGCTGGACTAGGATAAATTGTATATATTGGGTTTCTTTTAACTCTCTTTCAGATGTAGCTCGTTCGCGCGCTGGGGTGGATTCTGCTTCTCCTGCTTTTTCCGATTCTTCTTTTTGTTCGGCTTCCCCTCGTGCGACATCGGCATCGAGCGCCCGGTGAAAAGCAGCGGCTAGACCGCTTTGCTGCCAGATCAGGAGTTCCTGTTCGTAGCGGCTATAAAACCGGCTTATCGCTTTGTCGGCTTCAGTGCCCAAAGCCTGTCGGGCTCGTATCATCAGGTAGTTGAGAATTTGCTGCCGGCCGTCTTGCAACAGGCTTTCAAATACAGCTCGGGGATGGGTGATCGAAACCGGATCGGCCACTTCCCAATCGTTGCCATAACCGGTAGCCCAATGCCAGATTTTGACCACTTGTCGTTTTTCCAAATCGTAGTTCCATACGACTTTGGCTAAGGGTATGCGGTGCGCGGCATCCATATAGTACACTTGTCGTTGTCGGAGTCCGGTTTGCCAATCGCATAGGGGCGCATCCCGAAACAAGTTTCTGGTCGCCCTTAAAAACCAAACGGGTTGGGGGCGTTCGGTGGGCGCTCGGCCAAAAAAGCGGGCGGCTTTGTAGGTGATTCTCTCGTCCATATCTAAAATCTCAAAATCGATATATGGCTTAGGCTGCCTGGATTTCGAAAGCAGACCTTTGGAGTTAAAACCTCCGATTGCGATACGTCTACATGCTTTTCAAAGCGATGGGGGTCTCCATCGGCGTTGGGTATGTGCAGGCTGAATTCACTTCCGGTTTTCAGGATCTGAACTGGGACGGGAAAATCATAGGGGATGCATATGCTTTGTTCGGGGTGGCCATTGTATAGGGGTGTGATATGGGCTTCGCTGCTGTCGGCGGATAGGGTCACACCCAAGCGCATATCGAGATAGCAGCCATTGGGGGTATAGCCTTCCCCCGGGGTGAGACCAAAGGAAAGGGCAAAGGATTGGCCCCGCCTTTGCGGCACCTGCAATTCCACGGATATCCAGTAGTCTGCCGCAGCTGAAAAAGCGATGTCGGGCGCGGTGGCGGCTACCTGAAAGTCGGCGGTTTGCCCACCCTTATAGTCGATGCCATCGGCGGTTACAGCGATGTCGTAAGCCGCCGCATCCCGTTCGGTATAGGTTTTCCAAGCCTCTGGCGGGATTGTCGTCAGGGCGCTTTCTTTAAATAGGCAGAGGGCGGCACTGCCCGCTACGGGTTTGTTGTTGACCAGCAGCTTAACGGTGGCTTTCACCTGATCCTGAGGAGTGGAACCGGCGGAGAGGGTTACGTACAGCTTTTGACTGGAATCGCTGGTGTCCCAGCGGACGACTCGAATCAGGTCCGAGTCGAGTGCGCGACCCCCTTCACCGCAGATCACAAAAGACAGCGCGCGCTTTGTGCGGAGTCCCGTACCGCATAGGATAAGGGTTTGGGTGCTGTTCTGCGCGAGCAAAGGCGTGGTAAACCCGGTGATGCGCATGTCATCGGCAGTGGTGTCTGCGTCTAGCAGTGACTGAAAGTAAGCGTCGAGCTCAGGGGAGGTATTGGATGCGTCGAGCCGGAGCCACTGCTCGCTATTGGGACCCCAGGAGCCAAAGCCGACGATGCGGCCATCAGCAGCTGTTTCGGGGCTGATCAGGGTTCCCGTATGGGGTGCCAGCTGCTTTTCCGCTTGGCCATCGATGCGCAATCCGTCGCCAACCTGAATGCTGAGCATGCGCTCGCTCTGGTTGTGAATGATGTGCTTGACCTGCGCATTGGGCGCAGCGGGGTCAAAGGCGATCACCACCACGGGCTCGGCAAAGCTGCCGGTATAGCACACATGGGGTTTTTCGGGGCTCAGTGTGATGGATTCCCGATCGCTGACCACGGGTATTTCACCATTAAAGGAATCGAGACGCATGCGCCAGGCTTCGAGCTGGTCCGCACTGAGGTTGGCCGCATCGGCTCGGGCATAGGCGCCTAGGCTTTCGATGTCGGGTTTGGTCGCCAAACCTTGTTCGAGTTGCTCGGTACTGACTTTGTCGTCCAGGGCTTGTTGCAACCCCCCAATGTAGCCAATGGGCTCGCCGGCTGGCTTTTGATAGTTGGACAGGCCTTCGAGCTTTTGTTTGTACGCATCTGAAAAATCATGGGTGGAGAGCTGCTTGCCATCCACTTTGTGTACGCATTGCGCCAAGGCATCGGTCAAGCCTGCAATATCGGATAGGCCGAGCCTTTTCAACTTAAACTTCTCGATGGTCAACGCCTCACCGCTGGAAAGCGTGAGCACCACACTCCCATCGGGTGCGGTTTCGGCTCGGGTGATCAGCTGGCCATCCTGCTTGAAAAAAATGGCGCTCATAATCGCAGCAAATTGCGCACCCTTGGGCTTGCAACCGTCTTGGAGCCAACTGATCGCCCTGCTTCTCGTGATTTCGTCTGCCATTTTTACCCGATTTTGAAGGTTTGTCCAATGATCATATTGCCGATCTTGGGATCGCTGTAGGCCAGTTGTTCGGGGCTCAGTGCCGTCGCCGGCTCAATCCCATGGGCTCGAAAATAGTCGCGCATGTCCGCATCGGTTTCTAGGCCGTCCGGCAGCTCGAGCCGCTGCCCGGGCCTAAGGGTATCGGTGGGACTGAGGCCATTGGCCAGGGCCAAATCGAATAGGCCTGCCGAGGTGCCGGTGTATTGCAGGCATACATCCCATAGGTTTTGCCCGGGCCCTACGCGTATCTTCACAGCTGCTTCGTTTTGTCGTTTTCCAATGCGCGCTTTAAAGTGCGGTATTTCTGCTTCCAAAGCGCTAAGTTTCGTTTCAAGGCTTTGATTTCAGCCTGTAAGGACTGAAATTGCTCGTCGCACGCCTGTTTTAAGAAGGCCAATCGCTTTTCATATCGCGCCGCCAAATCGTTTAGCGCCTCCTGGTACAAGTCCATAATTTTTTGCTGGTTGTCCGCCTGGGCGGCATCGACCGCCGCCCCCTATAACAGCTGTGAGCAGCTCGCCTATGTATTTTTGGAAAAAGTCTTCCATCTCGCGGAATCATTTCGTTTGGGTCTTGTGCCACGTCCCTTTTAAACACTGTTCCAATCACTATTTTAAAATCTCGTTTAAATCTTTTGTCACGGCGTCTTCGATGCGCTGTTTGATCCGGTTTACGGCAGGAATGTCGACTGTCGTGCCTACGGATACGACGATTTTGGCTGTTTCATCGCAGAGGGACTGGACGGTTTCAAATAGTTTTTTCAAGGTATCGTACAGACTTTTGCCCTTGCGTTCGACGTGAATCCCTTCCCGATCGATTGAGAATGAAGTGTCCTCGATCTGTCCTTCGACCGCTTCGACTTCGCTATACGCAATGCATACCAAAGTATTGTCGCTGCCGCCTATTTTGGCGACGAGCACGGAACTATCGGCTCGGGGGTAGACGGCGATCTTATCCTTGTCGCTCAAGGTAGCGGTGAGCCGTACGTCGGGGTATTCGAGATCCTGGGCATCGACGATGCTGAGGCTTTTGTCGGCTTTGTTTACGGAACGGACCACAGCTGGAAAGATTTCCCCTTCTGTAAAGCTGAAATCTCGTAGGGCTTGTTGCAATTGGCTATCTATTCCGCTCATCATACCTGCCTTCCGAGTTCTACTATTCTACGTCCCCCATTCACCCCATAGGTGATGTCCACCCTCGGTATAAAGTAGCTGCCCGCCCGTTCGGGATAGCGTTCGTCGCACAGATTGGCGGTCATACCCCTGTCGGCAAAGGGGGTGAGAAAGCTGGTGAGGGTACCGCGGTAGCCCTCGTATTGGAGGGCGTCGAGTTGGCTCGCAGCTATTTTTTTCAGCTCGGCCGCATCGCTCAGATTCAGCTGGTGCCAGGTGTACCGCGCCCCTCCAGCCTCGCCTTGTTCAACGCTCGTCACCCGGTTATCCCCCGTCATGCCGATCAATTTTACGCTGACCTTGGCCTGTGCCCGGGTTTTAAATTCTAAGTTGTGGCGGATGACATTGCAGCCGATTTTATAATCGACCGCTTTGCCCAGGGGTTGGTCTCGTCGAGGGCAGGCAAAGAGCGCACCCCGGTCGTCGAGAAAAATGCTGAGCTGCAGACTTTGCTTCAGCTGTTGTAGGGCTTGTAGCCCGTTTTTATCCTTCAATATACACTTGTCCATAGACAGCTCGGGTATGCGTTCGCTCAAGGATATGGCTTCTTGTCCCGCTAGGATGTATGCCATCACTGCTCTAAGGGTGGTTTTTGTAAAATTTTTGTTGCAGTTTTTTTGCCTGAGATGCCAGCTGGCGTCCGCACAGTGAATGCTTACGGGGACGTTGGGCCGTACGGCGGTGACTACGCCCACAAATTCCGTGCGGTCGATAACACCCGCATAGCCCATTCGGATGGATACGCGATTCGATACCGCAATCGCATCGGTGGTTCTCGATTTTTGAAAGCCCTTTTTCCCATCTCCCAAAACGAAATGGGTAGGCAGCTCGATCACGGCGGTATCCCCGATTAAATCCACGCTTCGGGTAATGCGCAGCGACTGTACCTGGCTGAAGGTATAGTCCCCGATTTCGATATGTGCTTGTAAGACAAACATCACAAGCCTTTTTTCAGCGCACGTGCACGCGATTCATTTTTTCGTTCGGCCAAAAAGTCTTCGTCGCTCAGCGCCGTTATCTTATACTTTTGGGCGTGCTGGACGCCGATCATATCGTCGAGGTATACGCTTTCAATGACCATGCTGTAAATGCCGAAGAGGCGCAATAGGTCGTTTTCAACCGCTAGGGCACCACGTGCTTCTTTAAGCGCCCTGAGCTGCTCGACTTGTTCGCATGGATAGGTCAAAGGGTTTTCGGCATTTAGACATACGCCCGCCAGGGTGATCTTCCAATCGTCGGCACCTATGCATTCCTTGACGGTTCCATTGCGGTCCGCCCCGGCAATTGCGGTCTTCACGATCCGATTCTGTCCGCTTAGGCTTACCAAGGGTTCGTTGGGCAAGCGTTGCTTCACCCCACCTGAGTAGACAAAGAAGTCCATAAAGTAATGCCTGCCCAAGTGGTTTACACCGGATGCGATTTGCCCGACGTCCTTTATCGATAGGCTTCCACATTGCCCTGAATGTATCGCAAAGGGTTCCCCGATACAGCCGTGTGCCCGACCGCTGATTTGTCTGATGTCGAACTGATTCATACCGTTGTGATTGGGTTGGCGCTGTGCAATACGCGAAGCAAGATCGCTTTGACGCGTTCTTCCATCTCATCGAGGCTTTCCCGAAGAGTAGTGGTGTGGATTTCGGTTTTGTCCTGGAGCTTCTCCAGGTTTAGAGTTATGTAGATCGGCTGCTGAGCGCCTCCGGTAATGGCGGCGATGTCGTTTCGAGCTCTTTCTCCACTACCGCTGCCTTTGGATTGCTCGGCCATAGCTGCTCGAGCCTTTGGCGTACCGGCCCCATAGCCCCGATGCCCCTTGAAAAGGCCACCGATAAACCGGGCGGTATCCCCAATACCCAAGCCCCGCCCAGCATCTCGAATCTGTGTAAAGCCGTTCAATACCCCCGAAGGGCCTGAGGAATTCGATACGCGGGCCGCCGATCCAATTGTGGCGGATGGACGTCCCACTTCCTGTAAACCGGAAAAAAGTCCTTTTACCTCAATGCCCAAACCGCCTGGGCTCAGAGAATCCCATAGCCTTTTTATATCCTTTGGAATCGTGCGCACCCCAGCCACCGGACTCCACTGTTTAACACGGGAAAACAGCCCTTTCAACGCAACGCCCAAACCGCCTGGGCTCAGAGAATCCCATAACCCTTTTATATCCGCTACAAGCGTGCGCACCCCAGCTATCGGATTCCACTGCTTAAAACGGGACAAGAGCCCGGCTAGCTCAACGCCCAATCCGCCGTGACCCAGAGAATCCCAGACGGTTTTTACATCCTTTATTTCATCGATCGGCTTGCCGACCAACGGACTCCACTGCTTAAAACGGGACAAGAGCCCGGCTAGCTCAACGCCCAAACCGCCGTGACCCAGAGAATCCCATAACCCTTTTATATCCGCTACAAGCGTGCGCACCCCAGCTATCGGAT
>JBAJNK010000063.1:0-6488 GCA_036881805.1 Flavobacteriales bacterium | reverse complement strand
GAATTCGGGGGCTGCACTTTTTCACCTCCAAAAGTTTTTGGGCCGATTGAAGTTTATTTTTTAACTTACAGCCGAATTGAGTCGAAGGAAGCTGAAAAACGACTTTAAAAAAGTGTGCAGGCATAGCATTAAATACCCGACAAAATGAAAAACTTCATCTTCGCAGCGCTTATGTTGCTCGGAACCGCAGCACTGACTTCCGCTTCTCGCAAAGGGACGGAAGGTACAAATCAAAGCAGTGTTATCGATGAGCTGCAAGTGGAAAAAATGCAAGCCGAACCGGAGTATGGCGCCATACCCGTTTATACCTCTTGCGGCAAATTGGGTTTTATAATCTATGAAAAAGGCACAAAAACAAGCCTTGCACAACTCGGGAAAGCAGCCAAAAAGTTGGAGGATCAATTATGTGGCCCCAAGCCCTCGCCTTTTATATAAACACGACAGGGGGATGATTGAGTTCGTCATTACTTTCTCCAATCAATTTAAAGCCATGAAAAAATATATCTTTATCGCAATGGGTTTGGTTTCGCTTTCCCTTTTTGCCCAGGGAAATAAGAGCTATGAAATTATCTATGATTTCAGCTACCAACCCGACAGCACGGATCCGGCCAGCCAAAGACAAGAGGATATGGTCTTGTTTAGAAACGACAGCATCTCCCTGTTTCAAAGCTATGTGAAGTATAAGAGAGATTCAGTGATGAAAAGAAATACCGAGTATCTAAAAAATGCCATCCATACGGAACAAGGCATAGATATAAATACCCTTTTTGGCGGATATATCCCGAAAATTTCAATGGTTATTAAAAAGGACTTTAAAAACCACAAGTATATCATTCAAAAACCAGCGGGTGTGGATGTGTATCAATACGAAGAACCAGCCGAGGTGGACTGGCAAATCCAAACAGATACGATGACCCTAAGCGGCTACCAGTGCCAAAAAGCCACCACCCGGATAGCAGGCCGAAATTACGCGGTGTGGTTTACCCCTGAGATATCCATACCGGACGGGCCCTTTAAATTTTTCGGCTTGCCCGGACTAATCGTGCAAGCCACCGATTCTCAAGGTTTTTTCCAATTTAAACTCAAAGAATTTAAAGCGGTGGATCAAACGGCTATCCCCGAACTGCGCACCCATAAAGTGATCGTCACCACCAAAGAGAAATATGCGCGGGCCAAAGGGAATGCTGCACATATGAAAATTAACGATATGTTTAAATCGAGCGGAATACGGATTCAAATCAGCGAGGAAGACGAAAGGGCTATGCGAAAAAGAGATAAAAAAGACAACAACCCCATAGAGCTCGAATAAACCCGACCCGGTGAAAAAATATGCCGCGCTCGTCCTGTTCGTGTGCGCAGTGAGGTCTCCCTTGGCGCAAAGCATAATATCGGGGGCGGTAACAGACGACTCGGACCAGGCTGTAAACGGGGCGAGCGTAACGATAAGCGAGCCGGGGACGGATGGCATTCTGGCTTACGCCATAACCGATGCCGAGGGAACATACCGAATACAGTTCAAAAGCGTTTTAAAAAAAATCCAGCTCAACACACGCGCTTTGGGCTATCACGATGTGCATAAAACCATAGAAAACAAAAGCCAAATCATAGATTTCTCCCTTCGGGAAGCGGCTATAAAACTCAGAGAAGTCATCGTAAAAGTACCGCCGATTAAGCGAATCGGAGATACCATCAGCTACAACGTGCAGTCCTTTGCCGACAAAAAAGACCGCAGCATTGCCGACGTGTTGGCCAAAATGCCCGGCATTGAAGTTTTATCCGACGGGCAAGTGCTATATCAAGGCAAGCCGCTCAATAAATTTTACATCAACGGCTTGGATTTATTGGAGGGGAAGTACAATCTAGCCACTGAGAACTTGCCGCACGATAAGGTTTCCCAAGTGCAAGTGCTGGAAAATCACCAACCCATTAAAATTTTGGACTCTGTGGTTTTCTCAGACCGAGCCGCATTGAACATCAAACTCAAAAACAAAGTCTCCTTTACGGGCAAGGCCGAAACCGGTACGGGCTTTTCGCCATTCTTGTGGGATGTGAATGCCACACCCATGCTGTTCACCCCAAAGCGTCAAATGATAAGCGCTTATCAGGCCAATAATATTGGAGATGATGCGGCTTCACAGCTCAAGACGCTGACGATTGAAAATCTGTTGGAAAATCTCGGAAACGATTATGCCAAGCGAGGCCTGCTCGGTACGCAGCCCTCGAACACGCCGAACTTGCCGCAAAAAAGGTGGCTGGACAACAATGTCCACCTGCTGACCACCAATGGTTTGATCGCGTTGAAAAAAGACTACCAACTGCGCGTAAACATTTCTTATCTCAATGATTATCAAAGACGAGAAGCTTATACGAGCACGGTGTTTTTCACGCCGACCGACAGCGTTTCAATAGTGGAGAACAAACGCGATCAGCTGCATTTTAACTCCTTGAAAACCCATGTGACATTAGAGAAAAACACCTCGGGCAATTATCTGAAAAACAGCCTGCAATTTCAGGGTTTTTGGGACAGCAAAAACGGAAGTATATCGAGGGACCCAGAACCCTTGATCCAAAATCTAAGCGATCGATATTTCGAGTTCTCCAATACACTCAACAGCATTTTTCCGCTGTATAAAAATTTGGCCCATTTGCACTCATCCATCGTCTTCGGTAAAACACCACAGGAATTGATCCTGCGCCCGGCGCCATTTCAAGACTTGTTGACCGGCGGAAAGGATTGTGAATCCGCGACCCAAAATACAGATTTAAAAAGTTTTTATACCGACAACTCGATCGGTTTTACAAAAGCTTGGAAGCGCTTTACCTATAGCCCCAAAATCGGGTTTCAAATCGAAAAACAAAACTTGGAGAGTAAAATTGAAACAAACCCTCGCGTCGATTTGGGGAAGGAATTTTCAAATGATTTAGACCGATTGCGAACCCAAACCTATTTCGACACACGGATACAATACAAAAAAGACGATTGGCGAATCGATTTAAACGCACCGGTAAACTATTATACTTTCAGACTAAAAGACCGCCCCTTACAAAAAGAGCAAGGCCTGAATCGCCTGACATTTGAACCGCATTTATCCGGAATTTACGACTTAAACGCTTTCTGGAAAGTGACCGCATCCTGCGGTTTGAGCAATTCATTCGGTACTGGCAGGCAAATTCACTACGCCTATATCTTGCGAAGTTACAGAGATATGGAAAGAACAGATACCCCTTTATCCGAAACGTTCACGAAAAATTTTAATGCCGACATTTCCTATCGAAACCCCATAAAATCCCTGTTCGCCCACGCGTTGTATTCCCATTCCACATCGGAAAACAATGCGTTGTACGTGAATAAAATCCGAGCAGACGGCACAGATGAAGTGCATGCCTTGGCGCGGGATAACGAACGGAAAAGCCATCACATATCGAGCGAAATCAGCAAATACCTCAGCGCACTGAAAACGAATATATCCATCAACACCCGTTTTTCCGTTCGATATTTTCAGGAAATCATCAATAGTGATGAAATCAGCGATATAAAAAACCAAAATCTATCCATAAAGCTAAAGGCGGATATCGATATAGCCGATTACTTGGGCTTGGCGTATCAAACGGAGTGGTTTTTTGCGAAAAGCAGCATTCAAAACCGGGAAAATCAAAACATCAGCGATCAAACCCACCGGTTAAGCCTGGATATATATCCCAAGGACAACCAATATATCGGGATACGAGCAGCGTATTTTCAAAACGATTTGCTTTCAGCAGAGACGAGCCATTTCTTTGCGGACCTGGTCTATCGCTATAGCCTGAAAAAAGTGGATTTTGAACTGCAATGGAACAATATTTTCAATGTCGAAAATTACAAAAACTCAATGGTAGAGGACTTTGGCTACATAGAAACCGGTTTTAGGTTGCGGCCGAGGCAAATTTTATATAAAATCAGTTTTTCTTTGTAATTGGAAAAACGGGCGATACAAAATGCTTTTCGAGGTGTACATTTTACTCTCTGAAATAAACAAGAAACACCATCGGGCATGCGCTCTTAGACTCACCGAGGTATGCGGACTAAATTCAATCCAAAAATAAGGCTGCGTTTTCAGACTAGCTCGGGTTCGGATACATAATAAAAGTCAGCGCGACCGATTATAGGACAAACACCGAGAAAAGCCCAGCTTTTTAAATCTGCCAAACAGATCCTAAAGGCAAAAGCAAAAAATAAGCCCTTTTTATCAAATCAACTCAAAAGGAAAAAACGAGGGATCGGCCCGACTTTTCAAGCCGTCCACAGGAGCAACCACCATATGATAAAAATCGGTGTGGCTGATTGCATAAACAAAGGGATAAGCTCTTTTTTCAGACGCCCCACAAGGACGAAGATAAAACCCGCCTTTCAAATTGTCCCACAGGATTAACATCAAAAAATAAGCCGCCCTTTTCAAACCCTTACACGGTGCAGGCAAAAAATAGCCCCTTCTTAAATCGTCAAAAGGGATAAAAACAAGGCTTCCCCCTTTTTCAAACCGTCTCAGGGACGAAAAATAATACCCGCTTTTTAAGCGAATCTCACAGGAAAAACCAAAAAAATAAGTCCAGCTTTCCAAGTCACCCCATAAGGATAAAAGGCAAAAAATAAGCCCTTTTTTAACCGACACAAAATTGACGCACAGGGATCAATGGGTAGCAAAAATGAGCAGGGGTGACCACAGGGACAACAAAAAATAATATCGCTCTTTCAGACCGACCCATAGATAGGGATAAAAACCAGAAAAATAAATGCTGGATTTTCAAACGCCCCGCATGGGCAAAAGGGAAAAAATAGCCCCTTTTTAAACTGCTGCGCAGAAACAGATACCAAAATATAAAGATTGGATTTTAGAATTTCTCACATAGTATAAACACGAAGAATAAGACCGACTTTTTAAAACGTCAACAAGGCCAAAAAAATAAGATTGGGGGTCGAGCGCGCCATATTAATCGATATAGCTAGGCAGGAGCAAAGACAAAGAGTAAAACCCCTTTTTAGCCGGCTAAACAAAAATAAATCCCGCTTTTCGGACTACGGGAAGAAGAAAGCGTAAGCCCGCTTTTTAAACCGCCGCAAAAGACAAAAATAAGGTTGGGGATAGACTCGGTTGGGTGATAAAAGTCAGCCAGGGTTAAGTACAAAAAAATATATAATCCGAAAAACGAATCGTCCGAGTTTGGAAAAACGAATCGTCCTTTTTTTGAGAAACACACACTCTATTGGAATAGGATAAGAAAAACCTTATTGCATTGGAGTGGAACAAGAAGACTTATTATTCCAGTCAAATTAGAAAAAATGGAATAAGAGCGGAGCTTTTTACCCCATTTAATCAAGGCTTAAACAATGATTTTACACCGCTTAAAAGGTGTTTGATAAGGCTTTTTTTCCATACCACAAGCCCTAATGAAGCGACCAAAGCAATGCAAATCCAAATGGATAACCCTGATCGCTTGACGTCTTTGTGAACAGCCTTGCTCTCTTGTTGTTTTTGTTGTGTCTGGGCGACTTTCTCTGTGGTGGAGTCCGCTTGCTTTATCTCCTGCTTTAAATCGATTGTGGCTTGTCGAGTGCTTTCCTTGTGTGTTTTAGCCCTTGTGACAGTCGTGGTTCGCGCTTTAATGCGGCCGGTGGTGTCGTACACCTCTTTAACCGTTTGGATCAAAGTCTCATCTTGCTTGAGCTCGGCTGTCACAGCAGAGGTCTTTCGGGTTGTTTCCGCTGTCTGTTTTTGCCCGGATTGAACAGCGTGTTGGGTTCGGGTCTGCGTCGATTCCTGATGCCGTTCTCGATCTACCTTCTTTTTTAGTAAACCGCAGCTTTGCAATAGCAGTAATGCCAGTAGTAAATAGCGCATGACTTACAATTTTCTATATTCGAGTACTCGGCTTCTGGGATATGCCGATATGGTGACACTGTTGTGTTGATTGCCGCCGAGCGTGTAGATACAGCCGTTTCTCCCTGTGATAAAGAACCCCACATGACCCTTCCAGCTGTCTCGGCTTTCACGCCAAAACACCACCAAATCGCCCAGAGACGGGGTGTAAGTGCTACTTCCTACTTTGAGCCAGCTGCGCGCATTTAACTTACCGGAATGAGGGCGGTCGGCTTTGATGGCACACCAATTGACAAAAGCAGAGCACCATGCCGTCTCATCGTGCATCTTGCGGGCATCGAATCCCCCATCGATGAAATACTGCATGATTTCCGGGCTGTCTATGCTTCCCGGTACTTCTTTGACGCCTACTTGCGTTAGCGCTATATCTATCGCTTTCATTCTATTTGTTTATCTTTGCTTGTCCTTAATTTGTTTATCTTTGCTTGTCCTTAAAACGTCATCACAATGAAAAATCTACTATTAGTATGTGTTATAGTGCTGTTTACCCGCTGTTCCAGTGATGACAGCGCCAAGTCTCACAGGCTCGATCCCAACGCAACCATACTGCTCAAGCCCGACAAATCCGCTTTT